>JANONW010000110.1:0-25262 GCA_031421065.1 Prolixibacteraceae bacterium | reverse complement strand
GTAAATTGTTGTTGGTTAATCCTGAAACCCCATTCTCCTTTAATGTTGGTGTAACCTTGTATTACCCGGCGGTTTCGTTCATAGGTTACCTCTTCACAAATGTTGTTTTCGTTGTTGGTTACCAAAATACATTGCCGGTTGCCTCCATCTTCGGCATTTAACTGCATGGTGGCGTGAAGCGTGGTGCCGGAACCAGCGAAAAAGTCAAGAATAATAGCAGTTTTGTTTGTTGCTATTTTTAAAATCCTATGTAAAGTTCCAATTGGTTTTGGATTTTGAAAACTACCTTTTTCAAAGCCTAAATCTTTAATAAATAATTCCGTACCTCTTTCACTATTTACGTCTTTAAAATCCCAAACTGAAGTAGATTTAATACTATCCCTTTTTTCTAAATAATCTTTTTCAAAGACCGTCCACTGTTTTTTCGCAGGCATATATTTTGGAACTAATTTAGAAGTATTTGCTTTTGAATTTTCAAGTCCCCATCGCCAACGACCTTCCACCGTTGATGATTTCATTGGCAAAATGGAAACATAACCTTCTGGCATCGCATCCTCAATATCGGCAGCAAAAAAATGACCATTAACGGAATTATAATAAAAAGGGTAAAACATATTTGGTCTATCGCGTCTTGTATCTCCATCACCGGTTTTCCTTAAATCTATATCTCTATAAATTCCATTATCATCACTCTTTGTATATCTTTTCGTAATCTTTTCCTCTGGTTCGAAACCTCCCATTTTCAGTTGATTAGTTTTTCTATAAATAAGTATATATTCATGCGCTGTTGCGATATACTTATCATCAGAACGTCCTTTTGGATTATTTATATTCGCAATATTTGAAATGAAATTTTCCGTTCCAAAGATTTCATCACAAAGGATTTTCAATTGTGCCTGCTCATTATCATCAATACTTATAAAAATCACCCCATTTTCGCTTAAAAGTCGTTTTGCAATTCGAAGGCGTTTATCCATAAACGAGAGCCATTTGCTGTGTCGATAGCTATCTTCGCGGTCAACAAAACTGTCATTGTATTTAAAATCTTTGTTGCCGGTGTTGTAAGGTGGGTCGATATAAATTACATCAATCTTGCCTTCGTGGGTAAAAGTGAGTGCTGTAAGGGCGTGTAAGTTGTCGCCTTCGATTAAAATATGATTTACAGCCCCACCCCGACCCTCCCCAAAGGGGAGGGAGGAAGAACTGCTTTGTTCGAGGATTTCAGTTTAGAATAGGGATGTTTGCGCATTTTTTAACAATGGATTTTTTCGTTGCGAAGCTTCTTTCTCCCCTCCTTCGGAGGGGTTGGGGGAGGCTATTATTCTTTTTTCCACAACTTCCCTCAATACAGGCAAATGTGTCCGCAGTTGTTCTTCCACATCTTCGGGTTTGTCTTCCCATACTAAGCCGTATTTCTTTTTGGTATTAACGAGGTTTATCAAGTAGGAGCGTTCGTCCTGAGAAATGCCTTCAAGTTGTTTTATCTTTTGGATCAGTTCGGTTTTGTTCATCGCGCAAGGTTAGATGTTGCGCATTCAGCCAGAAGTTCAGGTAAGAAAAATCCACAAAAAAAGCGTGGACCCCGTCTTATCTGTCCCCAAGGCCCTAGTAAAACCCACGTAAGATGATAAGCTGAAAAGCCCACGCCGTTTGGCGCGAGCATTTCGCTGACTATTCAATCTTACGTTCGCTTTAAAGAAATTTACTAGGTTTCTGGGGACGCGAACAATAGCAAAATGCTATGTTAATATTTTAATGTACAGTATTTTATCTTTTCGTTTTTTCGATAATTCTCTTTTTTGTTTGATATACACAAATATAGAATGTTTTAGGATTAAGTCAAGAACTAAAATTGGAGTATGAATAATAAATGAATTAATGAAAGAACAAGAAGGCCATTAAAATGGCAGCTACAATACCAATGAAATCAGCTATTAAAAAATACAATTTTGATTTTAAGTTATATATCTTTAAAATCCAAAAACTATTAAAAATGAGACGTATATTCCTATTCATTTTCATCATTGGTTTTCTTGTTTCCTGCAACCGGAAACCTGCTAAAACCCAGCCGGAAAGTTTAGAATCGAAAATAAAAAAAGAGGCAGTTGCACTTACCAAAGACTACGCTGCAAAGCAGTTAAAAGCCCCGACAACTACTGTTGATGGTTTTGGTATTATTACCATTAAAGATGATCAGAAAAGATACCAGATAGATCCTTCAAAAATATTTACCGGTCAGATTGACCCGGATGAAAGCACGGATGCCCTGGTCAGTTTAACCTTGCATTACAAGCAAGACCTTGGTATGCCCGAACACCTGATTCTACTAAATAGCAATGGCAAATTAGCGCTTGACAAGGTTTTTGAACTGGATATGAAGGTTGTAAAATTAAAAGACAGAATAATTACGGGTGAACTTCGTACCAAACCACGGACATCACCCTTATACAATTGTTCACATTGTATCGAAATAGTAAACTATCAGTATAAGGATGGTGACCTGGTTAAATTGAAATGACTTGGGTTACCTCTTGTTTAATTTAAATACCGCAACCTTTGCCCTGTTTATTCCGGCAACAATCAGGCTTGTATCCCCTTCCAGATATTGCAATGACTCAACCATCCCCTGAAGTAAAATACCGCTTTTTGATGAGGGGAGTACATTGAACGATTGATTCTTTCCATTACTTAAAAGGACATATCCTTTGTTTGCATCGTAATAACCAGTAGCAACATCATAGGTATAATCGTTTCCTGAAATCAAAACGTCTGGAATTTTATCACCATTAAAATCCTTCACAATCATTTTCTTTATAGGAGAGAACTGAAGCTGCCTGGGTAATTTTTCCCACCTGAATGCACCTTTATCATTCCATAAAACATAACTTGAAGTCGTATTTACATGAAGTTGGAATTCCAACCGTTTCAATGTTTCAGCATCAAAAACATCTTTAATACCTATATAACTGAAGGTCTTATAGTCAGGAAATTCCTTCTGAAAGAAGGTTGATTGTGCAATCAGCTCATCAAGGTAATTGATTGGATACTCGGTCATTTTACCATCTTTATCTTCCCAGTAACCGGTTGAAACAGGATCAATATTGCCATCGAGATCTAAATCAACAACATACAAATTTAAAGGATACTGATCGCTTATAGTAAAGCGATGGTTTTCACCTAAATTGCCCACCATATAATCGTCATCACCATCCTGATCAAAATCACCGGCAATGATTGAATTCCAAATGCCATGATGATCTTCAAAGCCAGGAATATTTTGGGGAACAAGTTCTTTTCCCTGCATGTTCTTAAGAACTACGACAGAATTCCATTCCCGGGCAACAATCAGATCTTCCCATCCATCTTTATCGTAATCGGTCCAAACAGCATCGGTTACCATGCCCAGATTTAACTTCGAAGAAGCATTCACAGAGAGTTTACCTTTGTCGTTGAGTACCAGCCATGAATGGTTTGAATAAGGAAACGTTCCTTTCTTGACCCGTGCCCCGACAAAAAAATCAATACTGCCATCATGATTGAAATCGCATGGTCGGATTACAGAGGCAGGGAATGCAGGAATAGGCAAAGGGTTCCGGGTAAAAGAACCTTTATTGTTTTCATAAAGAAAATGCTGATAATCCTTTTCTTCCGGATTTTCATAACCTCCAGCTACTGCAATTATATCATTATCTCCATCATTATCGATATCAACAACTGCCAGATCAGCCTCAGAAAACTCTTTTTGAGTGGTTAAACCATTAAAAACTGCATCTATGAATTCATTTCCTTTTCTAATCAATACAGTCGTTGGAATTTTATTGGAAGAACCAATTACCAAATCTTCAAGGCCATCCATATTCATATCCCCTTTGGCTATGATTGGTCCAATCTGTGAAAATTTATGTGGGATAATATTCTGATGAAGGAAAAAATCAATGAAATCCTTTTGGTCATGTGTATAATTGATCAGTCCGTCTCTTTTGGTAAACAAGTAATCCCCGGTTCCAGAAATTCTTTTATTCGTAATTGCAGGTTTTGAACCATTCTCATTCATTTCAATTTGCTGATTGATCGTTATATTCTTCAGCAATGACACATCACCTGAAGCAGGCCATGTAACTTTAACCGAATCAATGACTGAATTGGCAGCCAACCCGAAATGAACAATGGGATCAACCGAAGAAGAGTATCCCCTGGTCATAAAGTGCTCGGCATACTGGTAATTAAGTTTACTCCACAACTCAATTTTAGCGCCAATGGCCATGGTATTGCTTCCTTTCCCGGTAAGTTTTATTTTCAGGAAACCAGTCTTCCCGTCTGATTTCTCCATCGTGTTATTCTTCAGGATAAAAGCTTGGTCATTCAGATTATTGGTAATATAATCAAGGTCACCATCGTTATCCAAATCAACAAACGCGGCCCCATAAGAATATGATGGAATATTCGGCAGCCATTCTTTTGATTTATTGACAAAATTCAGGTTGCCCATGTTTTCAAAAGCAAAATTGGGCACTTTTAATGCCGGGGCCAGATCAATCACATATTTTTCGTCGCCAACAAATCCATAAACCTGTGCTTTCATGCGGGTCCAGTCTTTGTCAGTCATGTCGCGAGGATATCCATTCGTAACCAACAAATCGTTATCACCATCGTTGTCATAATCAGCAAATAAGGGCGACCAGCTCCATTCGGTTGCGTAAATACCCATCATCTGACCTACTTCGCTAAAGGGAAGCATTTCATCGTTTATAAACCCGTTATGAAGATGAAGCATATTTCTGAGATACTGGTGCTCGTAATCATATTTTGCATCATTGACATAGAAAATATAGCTGAACCCGTTGATGGTTTGTTTCTTTTTGTAGTATTTCTCAGGCAACATGTCTAAAGTCATGATGTCGGGGTTTCCATCATTATTTACGTCAGCGATATCATTGCCCATCGATGATTTAGTCTGGTACGACAAATATTTTCGTATCTCATTTTTAAATGTTCCATTTCCCTGATTAATATATAACAAATCATTCGACATGTAGTCGTTCGAAACATAAATATCAGGGTATCCATCCTTGTTTACATCACTAACAGCAAGGCCAAGTCCGAATCCTTCATATAAAATACCTGCTTCAATTGTTACATCAGTAAATGTACCATCACTATTATTCCGGTAAAGTTTATCGTTATTGGCTGCACTTCCATCGGTAACTTTTGTACGGTATGAAGTGTTCATCCGCTGAGTCAGGGTATTATTCAAGACATAAAGGTCCAGGTCGCCATCCCTGTCAAAATCAAAAAAGCTGGCATTAACTGACTGATCCTCATTAGCTACTCCATATTTTTCGGCCATCTCGGTAAAAGTTGGGCCTTTGCCTTCTTTTATACCATTATTGATCCATAATCTGTTTTTACATTTCTTCGGATTTTGATCCGCTGTCGATGTGAAATAAACATCGACCCAACCATCACCATTTACATCTGCAAGTGTTACGCTGCTGAACCATTGATTATTGGTAAGCCCGGTAAAATTTTCTGTAATATCGTTAAATTTAAAATTACCGGTATTTAAATAGGCTTTGGGTGAAACCTGGTTCCCGGCAAAAACGACATCCTGGAGACCATCATTATTCAAATCGCCAATACCGACACCAGCGCCATTATAGATGTATTCGTAACTCATGACATGGAAACTGTCGGTTTCAGTAACCGTATTTTTGAAATCAATTCCGGTCCTGCTGGCGCTCATAAGCTGAAATCGAGGTGATTCGGAACAAGCGGAGATTAACGCGGTACAGACTAATAACAATAGATTCCTCATCTTAATTTTAGTTACATTAGGTTTTAAACGAGCAGCAAATATAAAAAAAAAGTGGACTACCAATCAAGATAGTCCACTTTCAAATGTATTAAAACAATTTTACCTGTTCTGTACTAATTTACCGTTACTCAAGTCAAGCTGACGTTGAGGTATGGGATAAGTTGCATCTTCAGGGCCTACAGTTGCAGTACCGTACATGGAGTTACCCCAAGGCACCTTTTTTTCATAGGCAAGAACCCTGTTGAGTTCGGTTTGTGTAATTCCCCAACGGTTCAAATCGAACCATCTGTGGCCTTCCATACCAAGCTCAAGTTTTCTTTCCATACGGAGTGCAAGACGGGCATTTGCCTGGGAATCGAAAGGATATACATCTGGGCCGATGAAAGGATATACACCTTGGCCGGGGTAAGGATTTATCAGGTAATTGGCAGCATCAGCATCGCCATCTTTTACAAAGCCGGCTCGATTTGCTGCTCTGGCCCGTACCCGGTTAATATTGGTGCGTGCACCGGCCAGGTCGTTGGTCTCTATCTGACATTCTGCAATCAATAAGAGAATATCAGCATAACGTATCATGCGATAGCCATTGGCAGTCCAACCTGATGTCCAGTTTCCAACTTCGGTATATTGACCTTCCTGTTTTTTCTGATAAACCTGTTTCTTTGGGCTGTATGGACCAGCATACGATTGGTCACGGATCCAGTCTGAACCGGTATGTTTTCCCCAATCCCAATATGGAATACCACGACGGCCAATAGACCAGTCAAGACGTGGGTCAAGGTTGCCGGCATCAGGGGTAAAAGGCTGGGAAGGGGTTAAACCCTGGTCGCTTTTAACCGGGAAATTGTTGTACGAATTGTCAAGCATTGGCAAACCGTCAGCAGTTGTCCGGAATGAATTCACAAATTCCTGGGTAGCCTGGAAGAAACCGCAGCATCCACCTGGTGACCCGCCTAAGCTTTTGTAAGGGAAGTTCAAAACTTCGCCCCAGCCACCGTTCCAACCACCAGAACCATCATTCACAGAGTACTGAACAGTATAAACTGATTCAATGCCATTCCTGTTAACAATGTCAAATACTTCGCCATAAGTTGGAGCAAGTCCAATGGGTGCCCCATTGGGTTTTGTTCCTGTTTTAGCAGCATTTAAGTTTGCTAAAGCTCCAGCCCAGTCTTTGTTCATTTGCATTTTGGCCTTTGCCAGAAGAACATTGGCTACAGTTCCGTTGAACCTTCCAACCTGACCCATGTTGTTAGGCAATGTAGTTCCTTCCTGAAGGTCGGCAATGATTTTTGCCTTTACATCTTCAGTGTTGGCAACTTTCGATTGATCAGTTTTTTCATCAACATAAGGAATTTTCGCCCACATTCTCCAAGCTTCAAAATGATACCATCCGCGCAAAGCCCTTGCTTGTTTTACGAACAAATCACTTTGCTCTTTCGTAATGGTACCATCTGCCAAAGCTTTACCTGCTACAGTAATCACACTGTTGCACCTTGAAACTGCTTCGTAAACTGATCTCCATTTAACATTCAGAAATGGGTTGGTAGATGTTTCAGAAAACGATTGAAGCGCATTCATATCAGGTTGGTCACCTGCATCGGAACCTTTGTTTCCAATCATTCCACGGATATCGCCATACATCCAGTTGGAAGAAGCAGCTTCCCATCCAAATTGTGAAGATACACCATCAAGTAAGGAATAAGCTCCAATAAGAAGAGTACTAACACCTTTTTCGGTCGCCAAAACCCCTTCATTTAAGCTCCCTTTTGGCTTGATTTCCAGAAAATCCTTGGTGCAGCCACCCAAAATGGCAAATACCGCCAGGACTATGAATAAAATTTTATTCTTTTTCATATTCATTAATTTATAAAATTACAGAGTAAGATTGAGACCTATAATGAATTGCTTCACATTGGGGTAGTTACCGGAATCCACGCCGAAAGCGCGGTCACCTCCACCAATTTCAGGATCTAATCCTGAGTACTTGGTAATAGTGAATAAGTTAACAGCCTGAACATATACTCTTACTGATTTAAGATATACTTTACTTAAGCTGCTGGCAGGCATTGTATAACCAATTTGCAGGTTTTTCATCCTGACGAATGAACCATCTTCCAGGTAGTAGCTTGAAGAAACTGTATTGGTTGAGAAATTTGACTTGTTGGATGCTTTTGGAACAGTAGCGCTGGTATTTGAAGTAGTCCAACTACGATAGAGAAGGTCCTGACTTTTTTGTCCCTGGAAAGAAGGCCAGAAGTCAACCCACCATTTGTTGTTATTGAAAATATCATTGCCCTGTGAACCATAAAGGAAAGTAGAAATATCAAAGTTCTTATAGGTTAATGCCAGGTTCAAACCGTAAGTAAAATCAGGATTTGGGTCACCAATAAAGGTTCTGTCCAAAGGACTAATTACCTTATCGTTGTTGATATCAGCATATCTGAAAAATCCTGGTTCAGCGCCGTCCTGTTTTGCAGCGGAAGTAACTTCAGCAGCATCTTTGAAAAGACCAACTACCTGATAACCAAAGAATGATGACATTGAATGTCCAACCATGTTCCGGTTGTAGGATCCGATCCTTGATCCACCCCAGTCGAAGAAATTAACACCATCAGCAACTTTAGTAATCTCATTGTTTACTGTAGTAATTACAGCGCTTGCATTAAAACCAACTTCACCAAAAGTATTTTTGTAAGTTAATTCAATATCAAGGCCTTTGTTCGACATGGAGGCAATGTTTACAAAAGGCTGACTTGCGCTACCAGCAGTTCCGGGTAATTCAGGATTGAATAACAGGTCTTTGGTCTGTTTGGAATACCAATCGAAAACGATTCCTATTTTGCTGTCGAAAAGAGTTGCCTCAAAACCGATGTCAGTGGTAACGTTGGTTTCCCATTGTGCATCAGGGTTACCAATCCGGTTCTTGCGGAATCCCTGGGCTGAAGAGTTACCCGTTCCACTGATGTCGTAGAAAGAGTTATTTGGCTCTCCACCATACAGTGAATAAGCATTTGCCGGGCTAACTGCAAGCTGATTGCCCATGGTGCCCCATGATCCTCTTAATTTCAAATCATTAAGCCAGCTAAGGTCCTTTAGGAACGATTCGTCTTTAATACGCCATCCGGCAGAAAACGATGGAAAAATTCCGTAACGCTTATCAGCGCTGAATACTGAAGAACCATCACGACGAACGGTAGCGCTTAACAAATACTTATCCCTGAATGAATAATCGGCTTTGGCAAATTGAGAAACCAAAGTAACCGGTGTATTGACGAATGAATTAGCAGCAACAATGGTTTGACCGTTTGACAAGTTACGGTAATCTAAAGCATCAGAAAAATATCCTGCACGTTGACCGCTGAGTTCACGATAAATATTAATTTTATTGCTCTCGTAACCTGCTACAGCAGAAACTTTATGATCTCCGAATGTTTTGTTATATGAAACAGTATTCGCCCAGGTCCAGTTGCCACCATAATTAGCCCCTTCAGTCATACTTGGGGTAGCGTTGTTTTCTGCATTTTCGTAGGTCGAATTATTGAATGAATAGTAAGCTCCATTAAAGAATGTACCTCCTAATCTTGACCTGAAATTCAAACCATCCATGATCTTCACATCAACAAAAGCGCTTCCAATTAAGCTTAAATTGTAGTTGTTGTTGTCCTTGGCCCTTTCAAGGTTTGCCAAAGCATTGGTATTATTACCTAAACGTGAAATAATACCGGTTCCACCATATTCCCCGGGCACGAAATTACGCGCTGTACCTTTAATTGGTGTAGTAATGATGGCTGGTATAATGGGTTGCGACCGGTAGGGCCCCATCTGGATCGGGCTTCCTTCATTAAGGTTTCCAACGCCATGATTTGAACCATAAGTCATTGCAACGTTTTCACCAATGGTAATACGTCCGTCTAATACTTTAAATTCAGAGTTGAAACGGGCCGTATATTTCTTGGTGTCGGTATGTTTAATAATACCATTCTGAACAAAAGCGCCAACTCCTGCAAAGAATTTAGCATTCTCATTACCACCGGAAAGGGTAACATCATGATTCGATATACTTGCATTCCTGGTAATCGTTTTATACCAGTCGGTATCTGCAGCCCAGCTTGGTAGTGTTGGATTTGCATTCGACGATGGACCGTAAATTGGGTGTGTTTCAGTTGTTCCATCATTTTTATATACCAACCACTGTAGGTTTGCATATTCCTTGGTATTCAGCAAATCCTTTGTTGGGCCTCCACCGGGAAGCTGGGTACCGGTGTACATGTCGTAGGTCACTTTAACACCAATTGCACCTTTTTTCGTTGTAATAACGATTACACCGTTTGATGCACGTGATCCGTAAATTGAAGCCGCACCGGCATCTTTCAGAACAGAAATTGATTCGACATCATTGGGGTTGATCGAAGCAATGTTCTGTGTTGGGACACCGTCAACAATATAAAGAGGATCGTTGTTCTCGAATGAACTGAACCCCCTGATCCTTAACCTTGATGTTTGCCCCGGTTGTCCTGATCCAATTACGGTAATACCGGAAGTACGTCCTTGTAATTGGCTCACTACGTTTCCGCTTGGGATAGCTTTTAATGCAGACGTTTCAACAACGCCAACTGCACCTGTAATGTCCCTCTTTCTTTGAGATGTGTAACCTGTTACAACAACTTCCGAAATAGCAACTACATCGGATGTCAATACCACATCAATAGTGGATTGAGAACCAACAGTAACCTGTCTGGTTTGATAACCGACAAATGAAAAGACAAGCACTGGTGAAGGATCTTGTACCCTAATGGAATAGGCACCTGACATGTCAGTGATAGTTCCGACAGTTGTCCCCTGGACAACAACAGTTACGCCAGGAACAGGCCCCTCTCCTTCGGCAGTGACCTTCCCTGTAATGGTTCTTTGCTGAGCAAAAACGATGCCCACCGAAAAGACCATGCTGAGAAAAATCAGCGCTGTACGCCGCACAATTGTAGTAATTTGCATAGTCAATTGTTTTTAAATTTAGAATAAATTAGTTAGATAAATAGAATTATTAATTGCATAATCTGATCAAAGGTAGGAAACTTATCAAATAAACAAAAATAAACACCTCCAATTTTTTAACTTTTTTTAATCTGGCTTTAATTTCTTTTTAATCTTCCCGGTTCTGTTTAAGTATTTTTTTTTATTCCTACATTGTAAATAAGACAATTACCCATTTTTTTATTTGTTCAACTTTAAGTTCGTGCGAAAATTCTTAATATTGCTGAATTGAGGAGAATGATGAGAGTTTTCGAATAATTAAAAAATAAAGTCAAAAAAATGTACAGATGAAAATACTTATAGTTGAAGATGAACCAAAGGTAGCATCATTTATAAAAAAAGGACTTGAAGAGAGCAATTATGAAGCTGAAATTGCTTATGATGGATTTTCAGGATATAAACTTGCACTGCAATATCATTACGACCTGTTTATTCTGGATGTAATCATCCCGGGAATAAGTGGCCTTGATTTATGCAAGAAGCTTAAATTACAAAATCCTGATATACCAATTTTAATGCTCACAGCACTTGGCACCACTGATGATAAGCTCATTGGATTTGATGCCGGAGCTGATGACTATATGATTAAACCATTTGAATTCAGAGAGTTACTCGCCAGAGTTAAGGTGCTGTTAAAAACTGCAAACAAAGCGTTGGACCAGTCAAATAAACTCATTTACGGTGATCTTGAATTGGATCTCAACCGGAAAACTGTTAAAAGGGGAACCGCTCAAATGGAACTTACAGTCAAGGAGTTTGCATTGATTGAGTTTTTTATGAGAAACAGCGGGCGGGTACTTTCACGAAACTACATAGCTGAAAAAGTCTGGAACATCAGTTTTGATTCGGGAACCAATGTTGTTGACGTTTATGTGAATTTTTTAAGAAAGAAGATCGATAAAGGATTCGATAAAAAACTAATCCATACCAAGGTTGGCTTTGGTTATATTTTCGGAGATTTATAATATGCAGATCAGAACCAGGTTAACCTTACAATTTCTGTTATGGGGAGCAATAATAATGATCTTTGCTTCATTCATTATCTATTATTCTTCTGCAAACTTCAGGAAGGAAGATTTTAACAACCGTCTAAGGAATAAGGCCAAAAACACCGCCAGGCTTTTGCTTGAAGCGAAAGAAATTGATCCGGACCGGGTTTTGAGACAAGAGAAGGACAATCCAATTAATTTAATTAATGAGAAAATCATTATTCTTAATTTCCTGAATGATGTTGTTTATTCTACCGATGCATCCAATGAAATTAAAATAATTGGCAGCGTTCTGGAACGGATAAGGTTATTCGAGAATGTAACCTACAAACAAGGAAACTACGATATCGTTGGTGTGTTATACTCAGCCAAGCTTGACAGGTTTGTCGTCATAGCTGCAGCCACCGACATTGAAGGATCCTTTTATCTGGCAAAATTACGGTTTATACTTGTTCTGGCATGCTGCCTAAGCCTGGTTTTGTTTTCGTTTGCAGGATGGATATATTCAGGAAGGGCTTTGAAGCCTATCACCAATGTGGTCCGAAAAGTTGAAGAGATTTCCATTACCAGCCTGAATTTAAGGGTACCGGTTCACAACGAATTGGATGAAATCGGGAAACTGGCCAAAACTTTTAACAACATGCTTGAACGGTTAGAATCATCGTTTGATGTTCAGAAGGATTTTATCTCCAATGCTTCACATGAGCTCCGTACCCCGCTCACTTCGATTAACGGCCAGCTGGAGGTCCTGCTGATGAAGGACCGTTCATCGCAGGAATACAAGGCTGCTGTTGAATCGGTACTTGATGACATCAAATCTTTGATCCTCCTTTCGAACAGGTTACTCATGGTTGCCCGGTCAAAATCGGAGAGTTTCATCAATTTGAACAAGGAAGTCAGAATTGACGACGTTTTATGGCAGGCACAGGAAGAAATTCAAAAGTACAACACCGATTATCAGATTAATATTTCATTAGGTGAAACACTCACTGATTCAGATCACCTTGTGGTGAATGGGGATGAATCTTTGATAAAGGCAGCTCTGGCAAATTTAATTGACAATGCCTGTAAATACTCAGATGATCATTCGGTTGACATTCAAATGGAACACACCGGCCATCAAATCGAACTGGAATTTACCGACAGGGGCATTGGTATTTCAGAAGCTGACCTGCAAAAAGTATTTGAACCTTTTTATCGTGCATCCAATGCCATTGAATATCCGGGAACAGGAATAGGTCTTCAGATTGTTAATCAGGTCATTAAAACACACAAGGGTTCAATCAGGATTTCATCAAAGCTTGGAAAAGGAACAAAAGTAACGGTAAAACTGCCATCGAAAATCTAATCACAGTAAAGAAGTTTCACAGCTGCACTTTTCCCGAAAAACAATTTCCTGGTTCAGATTCATGGCATTGATCCTGTTGATTCTTTGTTCCAAACAATTCGGGCAAGTTGAGAACAATTCCAAATCCCAGACATCGGCAAAAATCCGTCCGGCCTTTAACCCGATCCCATATTCCAGAACGGTTTCCAAAGATTCAATTTTGGGGAGACTAAAATCGCCCTTTCCCATCAACTGTTCCATGGCACCATTGCCAGCCCTGACTGGAATGATGATGCAACATTCAACACCAACACGAAAAGCAAAGTCGATTGACTTTTGCGCCCAAAATATTCCTTCTGATTCGCTTAAATAAGGTGGTCGCAGTAAAATAAAAGCCCGCGTACGGATTCCGTTCCGGGTAAGAAACTGTACCGAATTTCTGAAATCATCTATCGTTACGTGCTTATTCAGCTTCCGGAGAATTTCAGGGTGTACCGTTTCAAGACCAATAGCGATCTGCAATTCAGACTGTAACATATCCCTGAATTGCAGACAACTATCGTCAATGAATTTAGGATGGCTCTCAACAATGATCGTTTCAAAATCCTTTAACAGTGAAGCGATTTTCGGATAATCTGCAACCGGAATTGCCCTGTCATCGAAAAAACTTCCGCTGTTGTATAGTTTTAAATGTCTGACTTTGGGCATTCGAGCCAATGCCCATTCAATTTGTGCCGGAATAGCGCCAACCGGAACAGGACGGTCGGTGGTATTCTTCCATAAATCGCACATCAAACAATGAAACGGACATTCCATATTGGTCAGAAAAATCGTCCCGATATCTTCTATTTCTCCCGATATCTGGCGTTCTTTTTCAACCAGCCAGGCATAGGGTTTGAACGGATCAACCTGATTTTTCGTTCCGCGATTGGATAAAATCCATTTGTCAAGAGTTACCGGTTCCAGCTGATCACTCATATTTTGAAAGGAATTCTTTCCGGTAAGCTATTTCCCGTTCAGGAAAATGCTTTTTAAATGCCTTTTCGGAAGCTGCACCATGCTGAAAACGCCTTTTTGGAAAAACCGGCATGTCCATTCCGGTAATTGCTTTCACCCCCTGAGAAACAAACTGTCCTTTTAAATCATACAATTTTTGGTGGTCCCAATTGGTCATATCTATGTAAGGAATTCCTTCTGAAATCTCGATTACATTGGGTAAAGTATATGGACTAAACCCTTCGAAACCGAGCAAATCAGCCGGGGCAAAAGTTCTCATGTAACCACGGCTCAATCCGCCTGAATAAGTCAAAGAATGCTTGATTGACTCCACGCCCCAGCCTTCGTGATACAACATCAGGTTATTGAGCACACTGCGAATGGTAAGTTCAGGATTTTCCTCAATCGGATAATCTTTCAGGTTCTCATCGCCACCATCGCCGTCAAGCAGGTACTTCCATTCCGGATAACGTGACCTGATCCCCTGAAGCAACGCCAAATTCATGGTTGCCGCTTGAATATCAAGAGGTTTATAATCTTCAGTAATGGTTACAGCTTTTTTCCAATCCAATGCGGAATAGTCAACTTCAATGGGCTCCATGAACATTTCGAGATTTACAGCTTCCAGAAATTTTCTTGCCTGAAGCAAATCTGCGCCATCGCCATCAATCGACAGCGTAAATGCTTTTAAACGTGAAGGGCTCTCGCCAAGTTCAATCAGGGCATGATAGGCAAGCAAGAATACCGAACCACTATCAATACCTGCTGAGAATGTCACCCCGATCGGGCCTGATTTTGCACGGTATTTCAGCCATTTTTTAATTTCATTGTAAACGGTTCCAATGTAATCGGCAGCAATCTGACCGGCATTTTCAGGAACAAATTTATTGCGTTCGGGTGTAAAAAAACGGCTGTAAACCGGATTCGGATCGGGACAACCCAGCAATTCTATTTTGGTGATGTAATGTGCCGGAACCATCCGGGTGTAAGAAGGGTGGAACTGATGGTCCATACCTTCCTGTTTCAGATAATCGAATATGACATCAATCCGTTCGGCAATGACAAGCTGCGGACCAATTGGTCTTTTGGCAATAAAATACCGCAGCGGACGACCTATAGACCTTGCCATCCGGATGGTTTTACCTTCGACAGAAACCAGTGAAAACTGTCCGTCAATCTTTCGAACGGCTTCAACATTGCCTGATTTAACTAATTCAACTGCTTCCTCATGAGTCATGTTATAAATAACATTCTTTTCCGGAATGGTGAGGTCCACCACTTTGCTCACATACATGCTGTTCATATTCTTTGCTATTTTGAGTTATAATTTATTTCTACTTCTGTATCAGGTTGTTGTTCCAAATTAGAAAAGGAAAAAGTCATTGGTCATCTGGAAAATATCAAATCCCTCACTTCATTTTGACTCACCCCGTTGCATCTTCGATGCGCTGCCCCTCTACGAGTAGAGGGGGAAGGCCGAGTCCTCGGGCTTGGGGTGAGTGAAAGCTATAGTTGTATAAATATTTTTTATAAAATCTAAATTTATTTTGCCCATATTATTCGTCATAGAACTGTTTTCCCCTTCCATTGAAAACCTATTTTGTAACGATTCCGGTTCCCTGCAAAATGGTCAGATACCGGTCACAACCAATGTTTTTAAATACTTCCTTCTTTCCGTCCGACCAGTTTATCTCCAGCTGATCAATCTGCTTTTGCTGACCTAGTCCCACATGGAGCCGAGGTTCGTTGTTCGAAAGGTAACTGGTTGCCCACTGATTGACCAGCACTTGTTTTTTTCCACCAGCAGTTACCGTTACTTTTGCGGAAATGGCTGAAGCAGGCCCATTCTTGCCTTTCAGGGTCAGTCCGAGCCAGTGGTTTCCATTTCCACCTTCATTTCTGAGAAGGGCTGGTGCTACCGGTTTATTGTCAACATGCGAGATGATTACATCGAGGTTGCCATCGTTATCAAAATCGCAGATGGCCAATCCCCTCCCTGATTTCTTGGCAGTAAAATAGGCGCCACGCTCTTTTCCAACATTTTTGAAATGAGCTTTTCCATCGTTTTCGAGCAGAATCGGAAATTGGAGTATTAAATCTTCGGCAGTACCGTTAGCAGCAATAATATCCAAATCGCCATCATTATCGTAATCGAACAAAGCTGCGCCCCAGCTTCCTTTGCCTTCCATAGCCAATGCTACGCCGCTTCCTTCTGAAATATCAACATAAATGCCATTTCCCATATTTTTATAAAGCGCACCGTAATCGAGATCGGTAACCAAAATGTCAATCAATCCATCCCCATCCACATCGCCTATCGAAGGGTGCATCGAACCGGTGACTTTGCCTTTGCTGTTGGCCGCAACACCGCTTGCCATCCCCACTTCTTTATAAACCCCTTTATCATTCCTGAAAAGAAAATTCAGCTGATGGTCGTTGGCCTGAAAAATGTCCAGGTCTCCATCATCATCCGTGTCCAATATGGTCAGTCCCATGCATTTTGAATCGGGATATAACAGATTGTTCTTTTGAGTAACATCTGTAAATTTTCCATTGGGTTGTTGCTCGTACAAAATCGAAGCCTGACCTTTATACTCTGTTGGACTGGGCATCATATCCGGCGAGCCCGGAGTGAAATAAGCCGGATCGAAGGCCATGAAGTTTCCGACCATCACATCGGTGCGTCCATCGAGGTTATAGTCCCAGAATGAAGCGCCAATGCTCCATTTGGCAAATCCATTCAGTTTATCGGGCCCGGCAAGTCCTAATTTAGTGGTAATATCTGTAAACGTACCGTTGCCATTGTTGTGATAAAAAACATTTGGGCCATAATTCAGCACATATAAATCCTGAAAACCATCGTTATCCAAATCGATGGCGCCTGCTGCCATGCTCCATTGCTTCCCGGCCACGCCAGCTTTTTCAGAAACTTCGGTAAAGGTTCCATTACCATTATTTTTGTAAAGTTCATTATGCGAATTTCGAAATACTTTTCCTGCAGGATCGGAAATTCCTTCCAGATAAGTTCCGTTCATCAGGTAAATATCCATTAATCCATCGTTGTTGTAATCGAAAACGGTTATCCCCGACCCGCTGCTCTCAATGATATTTTTATAGGAGTAATCACCGATGGTATATTTGAAATTTATACCAGCTTTACCCGTTACGTCGGTAAACATGACATTCTTTTTCTGGGCCGGCAACAAAACCGGCAGGCCCATTAAAAACAAACATATTCCTATACATTCAACTCGTTTCCTCATCATTAGTTTCTCTTCTTTAGCAAATTACGAAAATCGTCTTGTGTAACAACCCTGGTATTATATTCCTGAAGGTATTTCTGAAGTGCAGGATCATTCGGGAAAACATCCTCTTTGGAAGGAGGATAACTCTTCATGCCATGAAAAGGAAGTGGCAGTACGGTACTTCCCAGGGCAGTATTGATGTCGCCATCCTTCACCCAGCCTACACTATGGATCAGAAAGTCCCGTTTCCAGCCTTGTTTCAATTCCGGCAACTCTTTCGCATCGAAACTGATGGTAGTTTCGTCACCGGCATTCGAAATAATGTATCGGTTATCCGATCCTGTCAGAAGTGGCAGAACATCTCCGTACCGGGTATAATTTCCGGTCAGGTCGCGCCATTTACGGTTTTTATCAACCGAAGAATAGTCAAACCAATGTGGTCCGTAGCGGCCACCTTTTCTATAGCTCTTTGAGAAACCACGATAATGAATCTCAGCCGATTCAGGATTTAATACGGTTTTGTTGATAGTCGTATTGGAATTGGTTTCTGAAAAGAAAATCTGGTCCCAGTAAACTTCCATGTTCGACCTGATTTTGATCCGGTGGTCACCGGAAAGGAATTTTCCTGAAAGATCGGCAATGACCATTTTGTCTTTACCCATCGGGAAGCCCAGGTTACCGACTGTTTCCCACTCTCCCTTTTTATTGACGACCTGTATTTCAGGCGATGTAACCTTCAGTGCATCAGATTGTGAAATAGCCACGTTGATACTGGCATCTGACGGGAATATCCATCCGTTCATGAAAAGGAACAGGTTTTTCGATTGTCCGGCTTTGCCCGGGTCGAGAATCAGATCGTGCATTTCGGTAATTCCCTGGTATTTATCCGGCGTGAATCCGGCAACATATTGATCGTCTTCTTCAGTAATTAGTGAAAGAACATCGTTCCCTTCCGAATCAACGGCTGAAACCGGGAAACGTTTTTGGCTCACCTGGTAAATTTTACAGCCCGGAAAAGGAGGTGGCGTAAATTGTTCGGGAACGTAAACATCTACAGAATCAGGATGATCAACAACCACCAATTGAATCTGGTCGATATAAATGGTTTCCCAAAGTTCAGAAGTTACCTGAATGGAATACTTGCCGTCTTTTGGCTGTAGCATTTCACCCGGAATCCGGATATAATCGTCAGAGGCATCCGCAAATCCGTACTTGGTTGTGCCACCCATGATTCCAAGAGGCATTCCCAGAGCGCTTCTCCAGATAATATCCTTGGCAAAAACATATTCCGAACCATTCCAGGTGTACAGGAACGGGCACGAACCTTTCAGGGTTTGTGCCTCAATGATGGCCTGATCGGCGCCCGGCATGAATATATTTTGCGGAACCCCATTGGTCCATATAATACGAATCACATCAGCCTTGGTGCGGTTACCCAAACCGAAATGAATATCTGGCCCGGTTACTACCATCGATTGATACAAATCACCAGACCGCACCTCTATTTTAGCCCCGATTCCAAAATGGTTATTTTTGGAGCTTCCGGCCCTCAAGCCAACCAATTTCATTTTGACAAAATGGTTGATATTCCCCCCATCGTTCCGCAACAGAAATACGCCGCCATTGGTTCCTGCAATGGCCATATCAAGGTCGCCGTCGTCATTGTAATCGAACAGGGCAATTTGCCTTCCCGATTTTAGTCCTTCAGGCAAAAGTTTGGAAACATCAGTAAAAATCCCTTTGCCGTCATTGTGATAAAGTAACAGGCCACGCCCGCTTTTATCGGCCGATTCTCCGGCTATCAAAATATCCAGGAACCCATCGTTGTCAAAATCCAGAAATTTGGCATCATTAACTTTAACCTGCTTTAGAGCTGCAAACAATTTACTGTTATTTTTCAGCAGCTCATAACTTCCGGTTCCTTTGTTCAGATACAGTCCGGAATTTTCACCATTTGTTTCGCCAACAAACAGGTCGAGAAACCCATCGTTGTTGCAATCACCAACTGTAACGGCACTGGCCCCACCCTTACTTTTCAAGCCGGCATTTTCAGTAACATCGGTATAAACCCCCTGCCTTTGGTTCGAATACAAACTGTTGCTTGTTTCTTCATTGGCCACAAAAAGGTCGATATCGCCATCGTCGTCAAAATCGCCAAAGGTCGCAGCCTGGCTATTTGCCCCTGTTCCGGAAAGTCCCATCTCATTGGCCCGTTCCTGAAAAGTACCGTCTCCGTTATTCCTGAAAACCAGGTTTAAGACGGAACTTGTTTCAAATAAATCAAGGTCTCCGTCGTGGTCCAAATCAAAGAAAACTGCTTTGTTTCCGCCAGTTTTACTGCCAATTTTTGTATCGGAAGTAACATCTTTAAATACGCCTTTACCAGCATTCTGATACAAGATATCTCCACCTTCCCTGGTAATATATAGATCTAGAAATCCATCGTTATCGTAATCGGCAAATACTGCAGATGATTCCCTGCCCGAATGTTTTATTCCAACTTCATCAGATACATCTTTAAACCTGCCCATCTCGTTGTTGAAGAGGAAATGTTTGTATGAACCCGAAGCCGGATCATAACTTCCAACATACAGATCAGCATCGCCATCTCCATCATAATCAGCCGTTTCAACATGCGTAAAATTCCTGTATTCCGGATTTTCACCTTCTTTAAACGGAGCGACCACATTCAGCCCGGATGAAGCTGTACCATCCGTAAATTTAATGACATCAAGCAGTGATTTGCTGTCAACCGATTGAGTACTGCTTTGCTGGTCGTATGTAATTAGCGGGAACCCAATTAATGGACCACCCGGTCCTTTAAACTCCAAAATTCCAGCCTGGTAGGGTGAAGTAACCTTGATGTAATTGTGAAAGATGGTAAACTGAACAAATGAATTTTGCTGATCATGCTTTTTCAGTAAAGCGAGTGTTTTATCGTAATAGGCTACGGCTTCTTTTGGAAACTCGGGAAATTGTTTGTGAATGATTTCCAATTGCTCAATGGCCTTATCGGTCTCCCCTTTTTTGACATAGATTTCGGTCAGATTAAGGCGGGGAACCAGATTGCCCGGAGCTTTTTCGACCAGTTGAATAAGGTAATTCTGACGCTGTTTTTGTGATTCGGCATCCGACCCTGCTGAATACAGTTCCGAAAGATTGTAAAGTATTTTGATATGGTCGGGTGCCAGTTTAAGCGCTTCGGTAAGTTCTGAAATGGCTTTTTCGCGTTGGTCGTTGACCTGATATACCGTGGCAAGCAATAACCTGACATCGGCATCTTTCGAATCAATTTCGATGGCCTTAAAAAGCTCTTTCTCAGCTTCCGGATACTTCGCCATTCGGAGATAAGTCAGGCCCAGGTTGGCATACCCCATTTTTTCGTTTGGAGCCAGGTCAATCAGTTTCAGGAATTCCTTTTCTGCCTCATCGAGCTTAAATTCTTCCAGATAGGCCAATCCTAAAGTTTGGATAGACATCTTATCAACGGCCTTTTGCCGGTCGTCTTTCGGAGTACTCTTACAACTAAAGAAAACCGTTAGCGAAAGACAAGCGAAGCACAGAAAAAGAAGTTGTTTCATAAGTATAAGTGGATTGGTAGGATAATTGAATTTTGATTAGAGACTGTATAAAATTTAGTTAGAACAAAGTTGAACCCACTTTGGGGTTCCAAATCATATTCATTCACTTGATTTTCGGTTCAAAAATAAGAAATAAAAGTATTCTTATCAGGCTATTTTTCAAGTATTGCAGGAGAGCCATTTTTAACCGGATTCACGGTCAGGGAACCTGAACGATTCCCTTTTTTATCAAATTGAATGAGGCCTGTAACGCCTTCATAATAAATTCCTGACAAGGCTTTCTGAATCTTTTCGCGATCAAGGCCTTCCTTTTTTATCGCTTCAATCAACAGGTTCATTCCATCATAAGCGAATGTGGCAGCTGTTCCCGGTAAATGGCCGTATCTCCTTTGAAACTCATCATTGAACGAACTTCGCATTGATTTCAACCACGGGCTTGATGTTATCTGTATTCGATTTTCCATCGTTTTCATTTCCGAATTTGGCACTTCATTTTCATTCAGAACAGATAAGGTTGAGAACACGGGGAAGTTCATTTTTTTTGACTGCATCTGCTGAATTATTTTCACTGCAGTCCCAGGTTTTACAAACAACACAATACCCTTTAGATCAGCTTTAACCAATTGATTCAGCAAATCAGTTAAATCCCGATCAGTACCATTGACACTGAATTGCACCGGATCAGGTTTTCCGGCAATTCTTATTTTTTTCAGAAAACTTTTCAATGCTGATTGTGAATCGTATTCCTGATCGGAAACCAACCCTACAGGATTAAGGTTTTGTTTTTGGCAGATTTCGTCAACCAGGGCTTCAGCCTGCTGGTTGTTATTGGGGACACAGCTAAAAAACCAGGGAACAAATGCCTGCGAAAGAGTTGGATCACCTGCCCAGGCTGATAAAAATACAATGCGCGACTTGGTGGTAACCTGTTCAACCAGGTGCGCATTCCTTCCATCGGTCGAACCCATGATCGCACAAACCTCATCATTGAAGATGATGTTGACCGCTTCTTTAGCTCCCGCGCCCCAGGGTCCTTCCATTGAACGAACCACCAATTCGAAAGGGCGCCCACTAAAACCACCTTTTTCGTTTGCCTGAGAAATGGCCAGCTCAGCGCCATTTTTCGCCGCAACAGATTTCTTATCCGAAATTAGAAGTCCGATTTTTACAGGTTTGACTGCCTGTTCCTGCTTTGACTGTGTATATCCATCAAACACCAAAAAGGCTGCAAAAAGAAACAGAAAGTAAATCCGAAACATAGTCAATGGTTTATTAAACCTTATTTGTTATGGAAACCTTAGTAGAATTGGATTGTAATTGAATGCCTGACCTTATTACCTTATTGATTTACTGATGAAGGATATATTCCGCTGCAAGTAAAAACTCCTCAATGGTTGCCATCATCCCCCTTTTCAGGAGAACCGGTTTCCGGCACATTCCAGCTTCCTTTAACAAGGGATAATTCTGCATGTTCCGTGAACCAATCTGGATCATATCAGCATATTCAGCCACCAATCTCAACCTGACCAACACTCACGATTGTTGAATTCTGCCCTGTTTTTCGACTTACCTTTTCAGGAACCTGAAAACCAACATTCATGATATGATTACATGCACCATTTTCCATGGCTAAATTCTAATTGGTATATGAGTTAGGTTCCTTTTTGCCATTACCTGTTCTTTGACCAGCTTCCATCGAAGGGGCAACTGTAAATTCGAATTTACCATTGCGTACTACAGCCATATAGATATCGCCAACATCATTCCAACTGTGGTCAAAAACAATTTTACCTGTTACCCCGGGATAATTCTGAAACTCTTTAAGGCCAGCTATCACATCGCGGATAAGTACCCTGTTAAGTCCCACTTTCTTAATGGCATCGATCAGAATACTCATTCCGTCGAAGGCATGGGCAGCAAAAACATCCGGCTCCTGATTAAACCTTTTGGTATAATTTGCTTTAAACGCCAGGTATTTGGGATCGGTAGAATTTGGATTGTACTGACAGGTAGTGACAATCCCCTCGGCCAGTGGTCCGGCTATTTTGAGGAATTCAGGAGATACCATCCGGTCGGAACCAAATACGGGCTGTTTCAGGCCGGCGGCACGGACTTGCTGCAAAATCAATCCTGACTCTTTTGCATTGCCCCATAGCAGAATCGCATCGGGATTGGTTTTCCTGACCCGCTCAATTTGAGATTTAAAATCTGTTTCTCCGACATTAAAACGTTCTTCGATTACAAAAGGATAACCCAATCGCACAGCGGCACCTGCATATTCCTTGACCCCAACCCTTCCATATCTTCCGTTGACCCTGATCATTGCCACGCGCTTATGGCCCATTTTTTTGTGTATGTAATTCACAAGGGCATAGCCACTGGCACGGTCATCGCTTATCACACGGCATTGCCAGGGAATATTGGTTTCAGTAAATGTTGGGTCGGCATCTCCGGTACATACCATATAGATCTCTAGTTTTAATGCCGCGCGTAAGGCCACATGCGATGCAACATCGTCGATCGAACCCAGAAAAGCCCAGACCTTTTCATCGTCCATTTTTACCACTTCGTTGGCGGCAGCGCCCCATAATCCGGCATCGTTATGCGCCATTATTTTAAAGGGCAATCCTTTGTACCCACCCTTTTTATTGGCCTCTTCCATAGCCAGGGTAGCTCCCTGAAGCATCTGGATTCCCTGTGGTACCATCACTGAAGTGGTCAGTGGCCCAAGAAAACCTATTCTCACTTCTTTCAGGTCTTTGGGGGCCACTTTTTCGCGTCCGGCGCCATAAAACTCAATAGGGGTCAGAAAATGGTATTTATAAGCTTTCGCAAATTTATTGTACGGAAAAATCTCATCAGTGGCTTTTCCATAGTTGGTTTTCTTTTCCTGTGCGTTCAGGTTTAAAACCCAGCACATCAGTATGAAGTAACAAAAAGCTGATATCCAAATTATTCGTTTCATTATTGTTGTTATTAGGAAGTTTTACAGATTGCATAAGCTTCAATTTCAACCAAGAGGGTTTCCCAGCACAACCGTGCCTGAATTCCTGTACTGGCAGGCAAAGGATCCAGATTCATCCAATTGTAAAAAGTAGTCCTGATTTTATTAAACTCGGCATAATCACGTTCAATATCCCTCAAATAATTGGTCGTTCTGACTATATCATGCCAGGTCATTCCCTCGGCAGCCAGAAGGTTGGTAATATTGACGTAGGTTCTCCAGAGCTGGGCCTTAAAATCACCTATGTGTTCGGCCTGACCATGCTCATTAACGCTGGCAGTACCTGAAATAAGAAGGACCTTATATCCGCCAAGGTCAAGACGTAAAGCACGCGAAAAAGACGAAGGTTTCTGATAATCGTATGCCTCATTGATGACATGGGGGGCATGAGTTACGTACTTTGGAATCGGGGGCCTTTCATTGTGCAGGGAAGGATAGACAGACTCAACAATGGTATTGGCATCCGATAAAATCCCAAGTTTCTTCATCTCAATCCGCTCGCCATCGGTAAGCTTGGTCAGGTCAATCAACAGTTGTTTATTCATCATTTATTATTTTGGGTACTGATTTTCAGTTTATTTTTTCTTTTTGAAATAAATAGAATCAATTACTTAAGCAATTCACCACGACTCACTCCACTGGAGGTGGCCACCCAAATAAAATCCTTATCTGCATCGACCCCAATGATGAAATTATGAGAAATTGATGGTGATAAGGGTATTTCTTTTTTCACTCCGCCGGTTGTTATGATGGCTTTACCATCGGCGTTATTTTCATTTTTCGTGTACGTTACCCAGTTCGTACCATCACTGCTGCTAAGTCCCTTATCGGTACACATAAATGCGACCGGGCCTATTGCCTTTATGAAGTTGATGAAGTTACTGGCCAGGCCACTGTCGTGGTCAAAATAACCTTTCCATCGTGTACCATCATAATTGCACAAACCAAAATAAGAAGAAACCCAAAGTTTACCATTAGCCCATGAGGTACCTGTAGTAATATCATGAACCGGGCCATCGTTGGGAAGCAGGTCAATTTCCATTTCCCCGTCAGGATCTCTGTAATCCCTGAATTTTTTGGTGCTTGTGGTGTATTCGATTACTCCTCCTCCCCATGCAGCAATGAATATCTTTCCATTGCCGGCAGAAACTCCGTATGTCCAGGGTTCATTCATTGGCGCGTTTTTTTCTGTAAAAATCTCCCATTTTTTCAGATTGGTATCATAAAGACCAGCCCCGCCACCTGTTGCCACCCAAACATCTTTGCCGTCG
>JANONW010000109.1:0-2880 GCA_031421065.1 Prolixibacteraceae bacterium | reverse complement strand
AAATCTGAACTACTACATTGAACAGATCATCGATAAACATAAGCAAGACGACATTCACGATTACTTTATGAATGCCCACACCGACAGTCTGGAGGAAGCATTAAATGATGCAAGCATGGTTAATTATTCGGAAGAAGACATACGGTTGATCCGTATTCAGTTCATGAGTGAATACGCGCATTAATTTTTCATCAAAGCAATTAAGCCGGGGTTATACTATATTTGGGCTTTATGGAAAAAGTTTTAAAAATAGTTTCGCTAAAGGAGAAACATTCTGATTTCGCTTATTGGGCAACAAAACCAGTATCTGAAAGGCTTGAGGCCATTGAGTTTTTGAGACAACAATATATTAAGTTTAAAAAAGATGTTCAGCCAAGACTTCAAAGAGTTTGTAGAGTTATTAATCAAACACAAGGTTGAATATTTAATTGTTGGTGGGTATTCATGGACACCCACGATACACGGGTGACTTAGACATCTGGCTGAATCCTACGCCTGAGAATGCCAACAAAATCCTCACATGTGTTAATGAATTTGGTTTTTCTTCTTTTGGTCTTACCCAAGCAGACTTTGTAAAAGAAGAAAATATAATTCAGTTAGGTCACCCACCATTGAGAATTGACCTATTAACCCAAATTGATGGTGTTACGTTTGATAAATGTTTTAAAAATCGCAAAGAGGTTGGAATAGAAGGCCTAACTGTAAATTTTATTGGTTACCATGATTTGTTAAAAAATAAAAGACAAACTGGAAGACCACGCGATATGGATGACCTTGATAATTTGAAATAAATATTAGTCAGGAAGAAGCACTAAATGATCCGAGGATGTCAAATTATTCGGAAGAAGACATCCGGCTGATTCGCATTCAGTTCATGAGCGAATACGCACATTAATTGAACCTAAACTCAAATTCCTAATAGAGACTCAACATTGTCAATGTCACCGTAATAAATTATTTGTTCATTTCGAATGATAAAAACGGTTGGGTAAGCATTGAATTCAAACTGCATGTTAATTGGCTCAGATTCTGCAAAGAGTATTGGAAATGAATACTGTCTTTCCCGGATCATGCTAATTGCTTCCGTTTTGCTATCACCTTTTAAGGGTACGTTAACAGCAAAAGCAATTATATCAGTTCTCCCTTTGATTTTTGCATGCAGCTCTTCTAGTTTTGGAAATTTTTTAAAACAAATAGCACATGATGTTGTCCAGAAGTCAATAACAAGAGTCTTACCTTTAAAACTTTCATTTGTAAACAATTTTCCATACTCATCCTCCATTTGAAAAAGAGGTGCCGGTTTTAATACTTTACCAGTGTACGTATTATAGCTAACCTTATGCAGCCACAATGCATAACCGGAAAAAAACATAAACAAGCAAAATGAAAACAAAGCCAGGTATAGGATAACTTTTTTATACATTTCTATTGAAAAGAAGATAAATAAACCAAATAAAACACCCACGAAATGGAAAACTGTACTTGGCAAACTTGTTAATGGAGGTTCTTTAGTAAAGACAAACACTGGCAGATACAGCACCAGAATTGGAAGGGTTGCATAAACAACAGTAAGATATTTGGGTGCTGTCGTTACACGAAGGCGCCAATCGGTAAAAACACAGAAGGCTATTCCGGAAGCCACCAATTTAAACTCATGGCCGTAAATAGCAATTGGAGTTAGCCCCAAAACTAAAATTGAAGACCCAATCACTGTTTTTATGTTTGACTTCATATTACTTAACTAATTTCAATCCAGAACATTAGCCTCAATCGTTAAGACAGTAAACGCAGGAACAGTGTTTGATTCGACTACGATTGTTTTACTATTGAATCCAATAGTCTCAGGAACAAACTGAATTTCAATATGCCCGGTATCTCCTTGAACAATCGAATTCGCAGGCCATTTTATGGATGTGCATTCGCAACTTCCCTTTGCATTAAGAATAAATAATGGATCAGAGGATTCATTAATAAAAGCAAACTTATGAGATAATATATTACTCCTTTTAACATCACCAAAAGAATACTTACTCTGTATTAAATTAATTTTTGCACTACCGCTCTGTGTTCCGCAACCCTCTATAATAATGCATGCTAAAATAAAACATACTGCAATGATTCCTTTTTCCATTATTTATTCGTTAAAAAATTAAAGCGTTGTAGTTAATTCAAACTACTGTTATGCCGGAGTTAGGTTACATTTCCCGTTGCAATCCCATAACCACATAAAACCGCAACCGACAGTGGTTGTAAGGCAAGATCCATTGCACGTAGCAAGCTCTCAACACGTAAACATACTTGTTGTATTACAAGAACAAGTCGTAATATCTTCCTTGGCAGCAGCGCTGCTACTAATTTCAACATATGCCTTGGTAGTTAATTTTGAGTCTAAGCCATAGGCTAAATTTCGCAATTGATCCTTACCAAAAAGGGTTTCTGCTCTGGCTAACCAATCTTTTTCCATTTCAATTCTAGAGCTAACGGTAGTCATTTCGGAATGTAAATTCTCAGTATTGAGACTTTTTAATTCTGATATCAATTGAACTTGAGCATTAGTAAGAGAATTTTGGCTCAAGACATCTTCAAAATGTTGATCCCAAATAAGCTGCTTTTCCTTCTCATTTAACATGCTAAATGATAGACGTTGAGCTTCACTTTTTAAGGCCTTTACATTCTCAATTTTAGACAGATCAATGCTTTTGTTAATTGAAGGATTTTCTTCGCATCCAAATGCAATAACCATCACAATGCACCAAAAATAAATCTTAAAAGTTTCATAGAATTATGGGGTTAGTTAATAAAAATTATAATTTCTGAAAGTGAGTAAATTTTTAATGTATCACAAATGATGTAGATGTAAGAGGTGTAACAAATAAGGCT
>JANONW010000108.1:0-3508 GCA_031421065.1 Prolixibacteraceae bacterium | reverse complement strand
AGTGTCAGAGTGATCATTCGGGTATCGCTTGGAAATATTGGTAGTAATAGTTGTCCCATGACCGCTAAGGTAAGGATTATTACTTTACGGCAATTGTCCTGTTATGTGTTGATAATCAGGTATAGGTCTTGGAAGTCTGATCCTGACAGGCTGTAAAAAAGAAAGCCAGTATGGTCAGGAGTGTTAAACTATAATGTTTAAGTTGCATAATCTATTCTTTTAAGGTTTGGCTTGAACTGTGACGTAAACGGTATATGGTTTTTAACCAACCGGTTGCCCGATATTACCGTGTAAACTTTCGGATTGGCAAGGTCGGAGAAATCCACTTTCCCAACAATCTTCGGATCAAGCTTGGCATCGGTTACCAAACTAAACTGAGGATAAACGTTCTTTAGATCGGTACCAAAAAACACTTCTACGTTAATGGTTTGCGCGGTGGTATCGATAACCGCAGACTTTGTTCTTACAGTCTGAAAATCAACGCCAAGCAATTCGAAATTGCCTACATAACATTGACCTCTGGTCGTAATCAGCAATCCGTCTTCATCAACAGGAAAATCGGTGCAGCCAACCCAGGCAAAAGTTATTAAAGTAATAGTTATGAATGTTAAAAAATATTTTTTCATTGTGTATGTATTTAAGTTTCACAATTTGTTTTCCGGATACTATAACCAGGGTTTGTTCTGGGTCAGGTTGGGGTTACGGTCACGTTCGCCTGGAGGAATCCGGAAAATATAATTTTGCTGATAGGTTAGTTCCGAGGAGTTCTGATAGTAACGATCGCGGTTTGCACCGTGTGAGTCGATCCTCCAGACACCCAATCCATAAGGTGGATTCCATACACGTTCGATGGCCCTCCATCTGCGTAAGTCGAAACCACGCTGTCCTTCACCCAACAGTTCTACGATACGCTCCTGTTCAATGGCTGAAAAGAAAGCTTCCTTCGAGGCGGTTTTTTCAGGTTTTAATGCAGGAAGGTTTCCTCTTCTCCTGATTTGATTGACCAAACTAATTGCATCAGCCTGAGGACCGCTAACTTCGTTGGTTGCTTCAGCATACATCAGGAAAATATCAGACAGGCGCATTACCGGAAATGCATAATCACCTTCGCTGCGGCCCAGACCTCCATAGTTGCGGAGGAATTTGCGGAATACATATCCGTAAACCAACGCATCGGTATTGTATGAAGTGTAACTAACTCCATTAATGGTTACCGGTGCATTCCATGTTTTATAAATAAAAGGTCAGAAAAGTCCAGATTTCATGCGCAGGCACGGTTGTCAAACGGGTTGCTATCATCTGAAGCGGGTCAGTAACCGCAATTCCAACTCGTTTCTTCCCGTAATCGATGGCCAATATTCTTCCCACAAGGTTCAATTTTGGGGCAAAAGTAGTAATATTTGGTACTCTTGCTACATCACACCTTTGCTTATCTTCTGTCCACGCGCTATCCTTAGAGAATTTATTGAATTGAGATTTTGTAGAGGAATTTTTTTTATCTGCCCGTTTTGGCTTCATCGTCAAAATATTCTTAGCTTAGTAGCTAAATAATTACAATTACTAACCTTAAAGTTTATGCATTTATGAAACAAAAAAATCTATTTTTTCTACCGAAAGGGAAATGGACCAGAATGTTACTTTCTTCGGTTCTCCTTATGGTATTGATGACCGGGATGGCTTTTGCTCAGCAGAAAGCATTGTCCGGAAAAGTAACTGATGAGAGTGGAGCCTCTATTCCCGGGGTTTCAGTTTTAGTAAAAGGAACGACAACGGGAACTGTTACTGACGTTGACGGGAAATTCAATCTTAATGTGACTTCGGAAGCTGAGATTCTGACTTTTTCATTTGTGGGAATGTTGACTCAAGACATCCAAATTGCAGGAAAATCTGTTATTAATGTCGTTTTGAAAACTGATGTTATTGGAATTGAAGAAGTTGTGGCCGTTGGATACGCCACCAGGAAAGCTGGTGAAGTAACAGGCGCTGTTTCAGTTGTACGATCTGCTGATATTCAGAAAATGCAGATTAAAAACGTTTCAGAAGCATTAAGAGGCGTAGCAGGGGTTACGGTTTTGGAATCAAATACACCTGGTGAAGGCGCAACAATTCGCGTTCGTGGCCTTGGAACTATCAATAATAATGACCCGTTATGGGTTGTTGATGGTGTTCCCGGCGCAACAGTCAATCCAAACAACATCGAATCCATTACTATTTTGAAAGATGCTGCTTCTCAGGCAATTTATGGTGCCCGTGCGGCCAATGGCGTTGTTCTCGTTACTACAAAAACGGGTAAAAAAAATCAAAAAGCCCAGTTTAATATTAACGTTAAATCTGGTATAAGCCAGAATTCCAATTATTACCATCTGCTTAATGCACAGGAATATGGTGAAATGCTTTGGTTAGAAGCCAAAAACACTACAGGCGCTACATCGATAACCAATAAGATTTATGGTTCCGGAACAGCCCCTCAGTTATTTGATTATGTATTTCCAAACATGGGCGTAAGTGGTAGTGTTGATGAAAGTAAGTATGATTATATGATGGTTGGTGAAGATGGTACCGATACCAATCTGATTACCAAAATGAGTAAACAAGGTACCGACTGGTTAAGGGAAGCCGACCGCAATGCAAAATACACGGATGTTGCAATTGACCTTACCGGTGGCAGTGATAATACGATGTATTCTTTCCAGGCTGGTTATCTTAATCAGGAAGGTATTTTGAAATGGACAGGTTACAAAAGGTACAATCTTCAATCGAACATAACCTCCAACGTGGCTGACTGGCTGGAAGTTGGTGAAAGATTAGGTGCAACTTATTCGGAAGATTTAGGATATCAGACCGATAATAGTGAAGGTTCTGCAATTTCATGGGCTTACCGTATGCCGCCAATGATCCCTGTTAAAGACATCGCAGGAAACTATGCAGGTACCCGTAATATCATGGGTAATGCACAAAACCCGATCTTTATTCTTGATAAAAACCAGAATGATATCAGAAGGCAATTTAATGCTTCAGGCAATGTTTATGCCAAAGCTAAAATCCTTCCGGGATTATCAGCAAAAACACTTTTGGGCGCTAACTACTATTCCTTTCACAGTAAAGACATCAATTATGTTGAAAAAGGCCATGCTGAAAGAGGTATTGACGACTACCTGTATGAAACTGGTAATTTTTCGAGCCAATGGAACTGGACTAACACGCTTGAATATAATAAAACTATTGGTTTACATAATTTTTCAGTCATACTTGGAACAGAGGCTGTTAACTACAGGTTTAACCAGATGTATGCCACCAGGTACGATTACTTTCTGAAAACCCCGAATTATATCCAGCTTTCAACTGGTTTGCAAGGCCAGGCCAATAGCGGTTATTTAACCGAGTGGAGTTTGTTTTCTGAATTTGGACGTGTAAACTATTCTTATGCTGACAAGTACCTGGTAGAAGCTGTCGTACGTCGTGATGGTTCTTCAAGGTTTGCAAAAGATTACAGATATGGTACCTTCCC
>JANONW010000107.1:0-2524 GCA_031421065.1 Prolixibacteraceae bacterium | reverse complement strand
CGTCGAAGCCGCCGGCATCCACAGCGGCGATTCCGCCTGTTCACTGCCGCCGTATTCACTGAGCCCCGCGCTGCAGGACGAGATGCGCCGCCAGGCAGCCGTGATGGCCAGGGCGCTGAAGGTGGTGGGGCTGATGAACACGCAGTTCGCCATCCAGGGCGAGGGTGATGAGGCCGTGGTCTATGTGCTGGAAGTGAATCCGCGTGCGTCGCGCACCGTGCCGTTTGTCAGCAAAGCAACTGGTCAGCCCCTGGCCAAGATTGCCGCGCGCTGCATGGCAGGCCAGTCACTGGCTTCGCAACGGGGTGCCGATGGCAAGCCGCCGCACGAAGTGGTGCCGAAGTACTTCAGCATCAAGGAAGCGGTGTTTCCGTTCAACAAATTTCCGGGCGTGGATCCGATCCTCGGGCCCGAGATGCGCTCCACTGGGGAAGTCATGGGCGTGGGCCGCACTTTTGGCGAGGCGATGCTGAAGAGCCAGCTCGGCGCCGGTTCGCGCCTGCCTGACAAGGGCACTGTCGTCATCACGGTGAAGAACAGCGACAGGGACCGAGCCGTCAAGGTCGCGGGTGATCTGGTTGATCTGGGCTATCAGGTGGTGGCCACCAAGGGCACGGCGGCGGCAATTGCCAATGCCGGCATTGCAGTGCGCGTAGTCAACAAGGTCAAGGACGGCAGGCCGCACATCGCGGACATGGTCAAGGCGGGTGAGATCCAGCTCGTCTTCACCACCGTGGACGAAACGCGCACGGCGATTGCCGATTCGCGCTACATCCGCACCGCGTCGCTGGCGCATCGCATCACCTACTACACGACGATGGCCGGCTCCGAAGCCGCGACCGAGGCGCTCAAGCACCAGGACGACCTGGCGGTGACTTCGCTGCAGGCGCTGCATGCCGAACTGCTGGCCGACAGCACCGGCTGATTGGCCCAAACTCCCCGCCGAGTTGCACTAAACTCGGGTCTTCGTAGTCCGCCGCAGGCCACCCAGCATGGGTTCCCTGCGGCGGTTTCACTTTGCTGGCACCCGATATGTCCATGGTCACCATCCCCCTTACCCGGCGCGGCGCCGAATTGCTGAAGAGCGAACTGCACCGGCTCAAGTCGGTCGAACGCCACGCCGTCATCCAGGCCATTTCCGAAGCGCGTGCGCAAGGCGACCTGTCGGAGAACGCCGAATACGAAGCGGCCAAGGACAAGCAGGGCTTCATCGAAGGCCGCATCAAGGAGCTGGATTCAAAGCTCGCGGCGGCGCAGGTCATCGACCCCTCGGCACTCGACGCGGATGGCAAGGTTGTGTTCGGCGCCACCGTGGACCTGGAAGACCAGGACAGCGGCGCCAAGGTCAGCTACCAGATCGTCGGTGACGACGAAGCCGACCTGAAGCTGGGCCTCATCTCCATCAGCAGCCCGATTGCACGGGCGCTGATCGGCCAAGTGTCCGGCGACGTCGCCGAAGTGCAGGCGCCCGGCGGCATCAAGCACTGGGAAATCATGGGCGTGCGCTACGCCTGAGCGCCTGCCGTGTTGACGGGTTTGAGTCAGAGACTGCGGCTGCTGTTGCCGGGGCTGTGGGCAGGCATGCTGCTGTGCTTGGCGCTGCTCGCCACGCCAGCGCCATTTGCCGTGCTCGCCCCAGCCGACGCCGGCCGCATGGTGGCGCGATTGCTGGCGCAGGAGGCTTACCTGAGTTTGGCCTTTGGGGTATTGCTGTTGGGCCTGGATAGGCTGGTCGCGCGGCGAACCGACAGCGTGGGCATTGGCAGTCAGTTCAGCGTTGGCACCGTGCTGTGTCTGGGCGCCTTGTTCTGCACCGTGGCGGGGTACTTTGCGCTGCAGCCCCTGATGGCGGCGGCGCGCGCTGGCCAAGGGCCGCTGAGCTTCGGGCAACTGCACGCGCTCAGCGCCACCTTCTACATCGTCAAGACCGGCCTTGTGCTGGCGCTCGCCTGGCGGGCAACTTGCCCGCCGACCGCAAGGCTTCAGCCCTGACCCTGGGCCTTTTTCTTGATGCTGGTGACGCGCCGCTTTGAGCGCTTTATCTGTCCGCCCGCCGCCACGCGTTCGTTGCCAAACACCTTGATCTTCTTCACCGTGGCACGGTGGTTGCCGCTCTTGGAAAAGCTCACTATCTTCACCGTGCGCGGCCCGGGCTGGCGGTCTTCACGCTCGGTCTTTTCCTTTGCCGGGATGGGCCGCCACAGCACGATGAGTTTGCCGATGTGCTGGATGGGGGCGGCGCCCAACTTGTCGGCCAGCGTGGCCAGCATCACTTCACGCGCGGCGCGGTCGTCGGAAAAAACCCGCACCTTGACAAGGCCGTGGGCACTGAGCGAGCCATCCACTTCCTTCTCGACAGCGGGCGTGAGGCCTTCGCCGCCGATCATGACAACCGGGTCCAGGTGGTGGGCGCTGGAGCGGTGCTCCTTGCGTTGTGCGGGGGTCAGGTGGATCGCGGTCATGAACGTATTATCGGCTGCACATGAAGGTCATCAGCAAAAGCAAAAAGATCAACAAGGCGTGG
>JANONW010000106.1:0-3010 GCA_031421065.1 Prolixibacteraceae bacterium | reverse complement strand
TTTTCGGCACAGATTTAAACGGGTTCGATTTTGTGTCTTGAAAAAGTTTAGAAAATGAATTTTTAGAACCCACCTTACGTATGAAAAGATTAATTTCAACAACGCTACTATCAATATTTGTATTTGCAGCGTGTATTACTTTCGAACAGAACTTGAATACTGAATTCAAGAACCCGACAAATAACTATCGCCCTACAGCTTTTTGGCATATTAATGGCGAGATGACTACCAAAGGGGTAAGAGAGCAGGTTATAGATGCTTATCAGAAAGACGGTTTTGGAGGAGTTGCAGTTCTACCTTTGGGTCCTTATCGCAAAAACCCCGGAACCTTACCCGAATATCTGTCGAAAGACTACTTTGACCGCTATGAAGATATTCTAAAATGTTCGAAAGAACAGAATACGCAAGTAATACTATATGATGACATTGACTTTCCAAGTGGTTCAGTAAATGGCAAATTCAGAGAGCTCTATCCTGAAATGACATCTAAGCGACTTTCAATGCGAGAGTTTGATGTTAGTGACGGAAAAACACTAAAACAAAATATTTCTTTAAAAGGTAAAAATTTAGGTACGGTTGCCATGAATACCAAAACCTTTGAAGTGTTTGATATTAGCGACCATGTCAAAGATAGTACTGTTAATTGGACATCACCGGAAGGTTCGTGGAAAGTGATGTCGTTTGTCATGGAATACAATATAGGCAGTGAGGTGGATTACTTAGACCCTAATGCAGTGGATAAGTTTATAGCTATGACTTATGATCAATATGCGACAAAAATCAGCTCTTATTTTGGCAATACCATTCAATACTCTTTTTTTGATGATGTTGGTTTTTATACACAGCCACGCACTTGGACTGAAGCGATGACCGATTTGTATGAAAAGAGAACGGGACAAAAAGCTCTTCTTGCCTTACCTGCATTGTGGTACGATATTGGAGAAAATACAACGCCTATTCGTATAGCATTCTTCGATATTCGCGCAGAACTCATGCGCGATGGATATGTCCGTAGGGTAGCGGAATGGAATGCACAACATAATATGAAAAGCATGGGACACCCTCCGGGAAATTATGAGCCTACTGGAGTTGGAGCACACGGTGATATTTTAAAGTATTATAAGTATACACAAGTTCCGCTAATGGATGCTATACATGGATATGGTTATGGAAGACCGGGATATAAGCTTGTTACTTCAGCTGCGGATTTATACGACCGTCCCCTCGTAGCTGCTGAAATATATGGGAATTATGATCCTAATATGGACTCTACTCAGATGTATCAATCCGCCATGGAGGTATTCACTAGGGGCGTAAACTTCCTTGTTCTTCATGGAATGTGGTACGATACATCATCGATAAAAATTCCACCACTGATTTCCCACTATAGTAAGCTACTGGGACCTGCTCTTCATGGCTATAGTGACTGGGCTGCGCGTTCAATGACCTTACTTCGTGAAGGACGGCGAATATCTGAAATTGCTGTATTGTGGCCTATTAATACACTTGAAGCATGGTTTGGCTTTGATGAAAGAAAAGTATGGGTATTTGATGATGTGCCTCCGGAAACAGATTATCGTAAAATAAGTGATATGCTAACAGGCGAAATTAGACGAGACTTTACTTTTATCCATCCTGAATATCTTGCTACTAATTTATATACTATTGAGAACGGCAAGCTCATTCTAAATAATACAAACACAAGACAAGAATATGGCATCATTATTTTACCTTCATTGCGTGTAGAATCAGTTGCAACATTACAGAAGATAAAAGCTTTTTGTGAACAAGGAGGGAAAGTTATTGCAACAGGAATTCTACCATCGAAATCAGTAGAGTTTGGAAAAGATAAAGAAGTGATAGCATTAGTAAAATCCATTTTTAATATTGACCCTGCAAATTTGCCTACAACAATAAGCAAAGAGGAGAATAGGAATAAAGGTGTTGCCGTATTTCTACCTAAGGCGGACAAAGTTTCATTGGAAACTATATTATCTGACTTGGAAGTAGCCCCAGATGTCCAAATAAAAGATGTTTCGGGTTTATATGAATGGTATGATGGAACTCACAGTGGGATTAATATTAATGGAGCGATAAGCGAAGCCAATAATCGTCTTAACACTATGGGAATGTTATCTTATATTCATAAAGAAATGAATGGTAAACAAATATATTTCTTCGCTAATTCAACGAAAAAGCCTGTTGATACATGGGTAACGCTACGTGGAAAACTCAAAATTGAGAAGTGGAATCCTTATAATGGTGAGATTAAGAATTGGGAAAATGTTACTTACATTAAAAATGAAACAGGTCAGGAATTTACTCGTTTTCCATTAAGATTAGATGAAGTAAAATCTATATTTGCTATTGGAGACATTCTCATGAAGTAGATTTATTTCAAGAACGGAAAAAAATTGCCTATAAGAATTTAAACGAGTACATTTTGGTTGTTTAACGGGAAGTGTCAGGCAATCTTGCAAAGCGCCAAAGAAGCTGGAGATATCAGGTTGACCGCAACGTCCGACGGACTGCGTTCATCCACAATACACATTCAAACCGTTAGTAAAAATAAATAAATGAATATCAAAATGAAAAAGAATTTTGCTTTTATGGTTTACGCCATATTGTTTATTATAAATTCGATTACGCTAAAAAGTTATGCCCAAACCTTATCGTATGGTGAAGTACAAGTAAAAACGGTTGGGGAACTTATAAATGCTGTAAATGGTGGTAATCCCGGCGACTTGATTCTTATTTTCCCAGGAGTATATGAACTTGATTCAACCCAACAACTGATTCCAAAATCAGGAATGACCATTAAAGGCTCAGGCATGGGTTTGACAACACTAACTGCTGCCAGTACCTGGAATCCGGGATTGAAAGGCTTACCTGCTAATGAACAGGACGTGAACAAGGTAAATCAACAACCTTATCTTTTTAAGCTTGAAAGCATTAAGGATTTTACCATTTCGGATATGACTTTTACAGCTACAAAATTGCATGGAGCTAT
>JANONW010000105.1:0-14472 GCA_031421065.1 Prolixibacteraceae bacterium | reverse complement strand
TGGACTTGACGAAGATAAAATCAAGAAATATGTCATTTACCAAGAAAAACAAGAACGCTTAGAAGAGCAACAAAGTTTCGAATTTGGCCCCTTATAGGGGCATTTTAAGTCCACCTTCTAAGATGGTGGATTCTTTAATTTTTTTCACCACAGACAACCCAAAGAAATAATAATCTGTGCTAATCTGTGCTAATCTGAGTAATCGGTGGTTTATCTTCTTTTACCGTGCCTGAAATATTTCTGTTAACTGAGACTGCCAACTGAGACTTGTCCTTATTCCTCGTCCAACTCAAACAACCCTTCCGGAATCCTTAGTTCTATTTCGCGTTTGTCTTCGTCTATATTCACCATCAATTCTTCGTTAAGTGGCACAAGGGATTCTTTTCCCTGATAAGCAACCGAAAGCAAAACGTTTCCGGAGTAATCGTGAACATCATTTATTTCTCCAATCAGCCCAAGCGTTTCGTCGAACAATTGAAACCCGACCAATGCATGTGGGCTCATTTCATCGTCAAACTCGATCACATCCGCTTTGTTTACAAAAACCGACAAGCCGCAAAGGGCTTTGGCCTTCTTATCCGTATCGACCCAATCGAGCTGAGCAATGACCGATTCTCCTGATTTAAAACGCAATCCCTCTTCAGAAATAAAATAAGGAACTAATAAATTATCTATCTCCAGTAAAAGCGTTGAGCATTCTTCGAGGGTTTCGTAATATTCCTCCTGAAACCTGATGACCAATTCACCATGTATCCCGTGTGGTTTCTGGATAAAACCAACTTTAACGCAATTGCTTTTCGGTATTGTTTCCATAGGAGTAAAAATAGAAAAAAGCGACAGATTTCTCTATCGCTTTTATAAGTTGTCTGTTTTGTTCTGAAGTTTAAAACAGGATTCGGTCAGAAATTAACCTTCAGTTTCTTCAGGAGCAGCTTCTTCGGCTACTTCTTCAGCAACAGGTGCAGGTGCAGGTGCGGCAGCGGCTCTTGCAGCGGCAACAGCTTCAGCATTGCGTTTTGCAATTGCGTTTAATCTTTCAGTGTTCTTCTTGGTTTCCATCTCGAACTGGGCTTTTCGCGAAGTTTCTGAATTTTCAACCAATCCATCTTTTTTAGCCTGAACTTTATTCGCTTTTTCGGTCACCCAGGCATCGAATTTAGCATCAGCTTCTTCAGCAGTGAAAGCACCTTTTGCTACACCACCTAAAAGATGTTTTTTGTACATTACTCCTTTGTAAGATAAAATAGCTCTTACCGTGTCGGTTGGTTGGGCACCCTTTGCAAGCCAATCTATAGCTTTGTCAAAATCGAGTTCAATAGTAGCAGGATTTGTGTTTGGATTATAAGATCCAATCCTTTCAACATTACTACCATCCCGTGGCGCCCTGCTATCAGCTATCACAATGTGATAGTAAGCATACCGTTTGCGACCATGTCGCTGCAATCTGATTTTTGCTGGCATTTTGCTTAAATTTAAATGATAAACAGTTATAGAAAAATTTGTGGCGCAAAGGTAAAACATTAATCCTGAATTCAAAATGGACTTCGAAATAAAACCCGATTAAACTGCGGATAAGTAAATTTCTTCATTTTTAGCTACTTTTACATGATGGTTGAACTGTTAAAAATGATTAGGCAACTCACAATTCTAACATTGCTCTTTTTGTTATCGCTCTCCCTGAGAGCTGAATTCAGAACAAATGTCCATTTCATTTCACGTCGCGAAGGTTTGTCGAACGGAGCGGTGAATGCCATTGTGAAAGATGCGGAAGGTTACATTTGGTTTGGAACATGGAACGGACTTAACCGATATGACGGCAGCAGTATGGCCACCTACCTGCCAGGCAGGAATACAAGTTCAATTCACAATCATGTAATAAGGGAATTGTACCCTACTGATTCAGGCCCCATTTGGATGCTAACTAATAAGGGTGTCGGATTGTATGATAATGTCCGTGACCGGTTTACCTCATTTTTTACCGGCGAATCAGAACAAATAAACTATGAAGATGATATTGCAATTTGTCACTCCGACGGTTATGGAACACTGGCTTCAGTATTTGGCCGCGGAATTTTCAGATACGACAGCATATCCAGACAATTCGAAAAAATTAGTTTTGATGAAGCTTCACAACAATCTTCTTTTGGCATCAAACGGATACATCTTTTAGATCAACGTGCATATTGTATTTCCGGAGATGGTAAATTGTTTATACTTAAAGGCGACCACTTGCAGGAAGTTCTTAAACTTCCAATAACAGGTACACTTTCTTCATCAATTTCTGTACTCATTAACCAGAAGCCTTTTCTCCTGATTACTCAGAGAACCGGAGCTACCCTAATGGTTGACCCTGAAGGAAAAACAGTAGGGCAGCTAAGTATTCCTGATGATGTTATTACTTCGGTCTCTTTATCCAAGGTAAAAGAAAGGCTTTGGGTGGGCACCGAAAAAGGCAAAATTTACAGTTTTGATTTACTGACGCGCAAATTTGAAATATTCAATATTCTCTCTGGTCTGTATATGGTAAATCCAATAGCAACCAGGATATTAAGTATCTATGAATCGGAAACCGGTATCTTATGGATAGGAACAGATGGAAACGGAGTTTATACCGTAAAGCTTGCCGAATTTCCGAATACGAGCCTGTCATCAAATCAGTTGGCCTACCCAATTGTACGAAGCATTTTGGTAACCCGGAAAGGAGATGTTTTAATAGGCACCAAGGGCGGGGGAATCGATATTTTTGATGCCAGCGGAAACCGCATCAGGGGAATATCGGTTAAAGACGGTTTGAGCAACAGTTCCGTTCTTTCGTTCCATGAACACAATGATGGTTCTATCTGGGTTGGGACCGATGGTCAAGGAATTGACATTATTTCGCCCAACTATAAAACCATCCGAAATTTTCCAGAAGACTATGATTGTCCCAACCCTATAAGTTTCGCTTCGGTTTACCGTATTCTTGAAGACAGCGATCACCGCATTTACCTCGGTACCAGTGGCTATGGCGTTATCCGGATCGGCCTGGATCAAAAAACCGGTTCATTGCCCACAACCTGCGAACAACTTATACTTGATAAAAGCATTACTGCACCCGGACAGCAAAAGCAGATTGTCTATTCCCTGGCGGAAGAAAAACCGGGAATCATTTGGATAGGCACCAGAGGTTTGGGCGTATTCCGATACAATACCATTACCAAACGGGTAATCGGGCAATATACTACGGTAACACATCCTATGCATATCCGAAATGATGATGTTCTTTGTTTGTATGCCAGTCGGAATAGTCCTGTATGGGTGGGCAGCAGCAATGGGATTTACAATTTATTGCCAATTTCTGCCGATTCGGTAAAAGTATCCGGATTAGATGTTCAGTCCGACCTCACAAATACCAGTATTCATGCAATGCAATTTGATGCAGGGCAAAATTTATGGGCGACCACCAATCAGGGACTTTCATTAATTGACAGCAGCCGAAAAAGAGTGCGGAGTTTCAATGCCAACGATGGCCTGATTAATCTTGAATACAGCGATGGAGCTTCGTTTTTCGATGAGGATACAAAAAAACTATATGTCGGTGGAACCATGGGCGTGGATATTATACAAACTGATCAGATAAAATTTTCCTCCTATTTTCCACCCATTGCAATTAACCGGCTTTACATCAGGAATGTGCCGGTAGAACCGGGAATTAAGAGTGTGCTGACCACCCGCATCAACCACCAAAAAGAACTCGTACTGAAATACAACCAGAATTCGATCACTTTTGATGTTTCACCGTTGGTTTACTGGGGGCAGGAAAGACACCGGATTTCGTACCGGTTGAAAAACTTTGACAACGAATGGACTATCAAACCACAGAACCAGCCCATTAGCTTCTCCAATCTGCCTGCGGATAAATATCTGTTACAGATACGTGCCAGTGATGAAAATGGAAACTGGTCAAAGGAATTCAGGGAAATCGCCATAATCATTAATCCACCGTTTTGGCTGGCGCGATGGGCCATTGCAAGCTATATTCTAATGTTCCTTGGAATACAATGGCTGATATTCGCTGGTTACCGCAAACGGGAGGCCCGGAAAAAAGAAGCAGCATTGCAGGAATTCAAAATGAAGCAGGAGGAAGAATTGCACAATTACAAGATTGAGTTCTTTACCAACGTGGCCCATGAGTTTCGCACACCACTTACAATCATCACTTCACATATACATGCACTGCTTGAGGATACCCGTCTGACACTTGAAAATCCCCGCCTTTTAAAAGTATTCAACAACAGCATTAAACTTCAGAAGCTGGTGGTTGAAATTATGCAGTTCAGGAAGTTGGAAAAGGGGAAAGAACCTTTAAATATCCAACTGACAAAGCCTGCTGAGCTCATCAGCGAGGTTGTTTCAGATCTCGGTTTGCTTGCACAGCAAAGAAACATATCTACGGAGGTGGTTGCGCCCGAAACTGAACTGGTTTTCCTGACCGATGCAGATAAGTTCCAGCGGATTTTTACCAACCTGATCTCAAATTCAATCAAATACAACAAACCCGGTGGATTTGTAAAAATCTCCGTTAAATTAGAAAACCAACTGCTTACAATCGAAGTTGAAGACAATGGTGTTGGAATAAAATCGGAGTATTTCCAAAAGATTTTTGAACCTTTTGGTATCTCTTCAGCACATAAGAAGGGAAGTTTCCCCGGGTATCTGTCAACCGGAATGGGGCTGGCTGTAACGAAAGGGCTGATAGAATTGCTGAAAGGAACCATTCGGTTTGAAAGTACTCCCGGCGAAGGAACTAAGTTTACCTGTATTTTTCCTGATGTGCATTTGCTAAGTTCGGTTGAATTGCCCAATGAAGCGGCTGATGAGCTGAATGAAATCAATTTCATTATTGAACCCGGAACGGAAAATCCGTTGGAAAATCAGGAAATATCAGAGGGAAAACCACTCATTCTGCTCGTAGATGATGATCCGGAAATTCTGGTATTACTCAGAGATTTTCTCCAGTATGATTATAACATTCAATTTGCCACGAATGGACTTGATGCGTACAGCAAAGTTTTATCTGAAAGGCCTGATCTGATCGTATCAGATGTAATGATGCCCGAAATGGATGGTGTTGAACTGTGTGCCAAACTGCGCGAGAACTTTGATACGAGCCATCTGCCATTGATACTGCTTACAGCCAAAGCTGAAATTGAAGACCGGATTGCCGGGTTGAAAGCCGGAGCCGATTCCTACATCCCCAAACCATTTCACCCGGAGCATCTGAAAGTACGTATCGAAAAACTCCTGCAATTCAGACAAACCATCAAGAGCCATTTCGGTAAACAGGATGGCAATTCTATTCTTGTGAAGGAATTACCTGATCTGTTTTTTCAGAAAATGCTCAACTATATTGATGAAAATATTGATGATGATACACTTTCATCGGAGAAGCTTTGTGATAAACTTGCAATCAGCAAATCTTCCCTTTACAACAAAACCAAATCGGTACTTGGAATCACTCCGCACAGCCTGATCAACCAACGCCGTTTAAGCAAAGCGGCTATTCTGCTGCAATCAACCACATTGACGGTGAGCGAAATTATCGACCAAACCGGTTTTGCCAGCCGGGCCCATTTCTATGATCTGTTCAACAAGGCTTATGGTTGTTCCCCTTCTGACTACAGGAACAAAGGGAAAGTTGAGTTATAAATTGAAGTTTCGGTATGTTGCTTTATTGAAGATCTAACTAGCTGTAGAACCAGCGATTTTGTCAACCCACCAACGGATTTTTTTTATCTTTGTGCCATGTGGAATAAAAATGACATAAAATTTTTAAGACGGGTTTTATTGGAATGGTTTGATACCAATAAGCGAGATTTTCCTTGGAGAAAGAGTCAAATATCAAATTATGAATTGATTTTGAGTGAGATATTACTGCAAAGAACTAAAGCGGAAACGGTTTCAAAATATTACTGCACCTTCTTTGATAAATATCCCAATTGGGACAAATTGATAACCGCTAATATACAGGATCTTGAGCAAATATTGAGGCCATTAGGCTTATATAAACATAGAGCCAATAGGCTGTTTAAAATCATTGGGGAATATAAAGAAAAGAACGGGATTTTACCTCAAAATAAGGATGAATTACAAGACTCCAATTTTGCCACTCTCTATATATCAAATGCATACGAACTATTTGTTTTAAATCATCGAGCGGCATTACTTGATGTAAATATGTCACGAGTTCTAAGTCGATTTTTTAATCCAAGGGAATTTAAGGACGTTAGAAATGATAGAGAAATGCAGGAATTAGCACATAATGTCATAAATATTAAAAGCTGTAAAGAATTAAATTGGGCTATTCTTGATTTTGCAGCATCAGTTTGTAAATCATCAAAACCTAAATGTATTGATTGTATGCTCAATAGCAAATGTAAATTTTTTGCATTGTCCAAAGAAATCAGTTTGGAAAATACAATAGAAGAACCTCAATTAGCAATCAAATATGATTCTGAAATACCAATGAATCCTGATAAACCTTTAAAAGTAGTTTCATTATTTTCCGGCTGTGGCGGTATGGATTTGGGATTTGAAGGAGACCTTGTTGTTCATAAAGATTCTATCAATATAACCCTTAATCCGGATTTCATTGATAAACCAATAAATGAGAATTTTGTAAAGCTTAAGTCTACTAAATTTCAAACCGTTTTTGCAAACGATATTTTACAAGAAGCGAGAAATGCTTGGGTAAATTACTTCAAAAATAAAGGTTACACATCCGAAGTATATCATGTTGAGAGCATAGTCGATTTAGTCAAAATGCAAAAGTTGGGAGTAAAAGTATTTCCCGAAAACGTTGATATTGTCACTGGTGGGTTTCCTTGTCAAGACTTTAGTTTATCTGGGAAACGTAATGGATTTAACTCTCATAAAGACCACAATGGCAACATTATTAAAACAGAAATTCCATCAATTGAAACCCGTGGACAGCTTTACATGTGGCTCAAAGAGGTAATTGAAATTACCAAACCAAATATTTTTATTGCCGAAAATGTAAAGGGCATAGTTAATCTATCTAACGTAAAGGAGATCATACAAAAGGATTTCTCAAAAGCCGATGGGAACGGGTATCTGGTTCTTAATCCAATGGTATTACATGCTGCCGATTATGGTGTTCCTCAATCAAGAGAAAGGATTATTTTCATTGGAATTAAAAAATCAGCTTTAAATTCAAAAGCATTAAAGGAATTATCTAGGACAAATATTATAGATGAATACAATCCATATCCTAAACCATCACACGCTTTTACTTCTAAAGGGGACAACCTAAAACCTCCCGTTAAGTTGGCTTCAATTTTTGAAGGTTTGCTTGAACCTGAATTTGCAAATGACCCATCACAAAAATTCTATTCTAAAGCAAAATTATTTGGGCGTGTCCCTTCGGGTCGGGCTATTCGCTGCAATCTTTTTGCCCTTTGGGACAAAAAGGATTTCCGCTTCTATCCCTCACGCAGCATTCTGCAAAATTCCAACTTTATCAATCTCAATTAAATCTTCAATGAAAAAAGAAATATTAGAAGATGCGTTATTAAGCACATTGTCATTGTTAAATAGTGAGGTAGAAAGTGTTGTAATTGATGATTTAAAGGAAGAGTATCTAAGCGTAATTGAAAAAGTTGAAAACGCTATAAAAGAATTGAATGGCAACAGATAGAACGCATTGGACAAGGGAAGAGTTTATTCTTGTAATGAATTTATACACAAAAATTCGTTATGGTCAATTTAATTATAGAAATTCGGAAGTAATAAAACTTGCGAATCTAATTGGAAAATCATCTGGAGCAGTTGCATACAAACTTGTTCATTTATCAAGTCAAGATCCTTATCACAAGAATAGAGGAATCAAAGGATTAGATAATCCCGGAAAAAATGCAATTGAAATTTACAATGAGTTTAGAAATAATTGGGATGAAATGCTTTATGAGAGTGAAGTGCTTTTAGCAAAATATCAAAATAAAACTATTGAGGAAGTTTACTTGGAAAAAGAAGAAATAAAGAAAATAACATCGGATGTATTAGCTGGAAAACAAGGTAACGATGTCCAACGTCTTGTTAAAACAAGGATAAATCAATCGCTTTTTCGAAAAATTATTGTAAGTAATTATTCAAATACTTGTGCTATTTGTGGTCTAAATATTGAAAATCTATTAGTTGCAAGTCATATTATTAAATGGTCTGAAAATCAATCTCAAAGATTGAACCCTGAAAATGGGCTTTGTTTATGCAACATTCACGACAAAGCATTTGAAGTTGGCTATATCGGTATTCAAAATGATTACAAAATTAGTGTCTCAAAAGAATTGCATCAGATAAAAGATAAAGAAACTTATACTGCTTTATTTGAAAGGCATGAAAACCAATCTATTATTCTGCCAGATAAATTCTACCCAAATATTTTATTTTTAGAAGAGCATATTAAAACGACCTATAGGAAGTAAAAAATAAATCAATGGTTTGCTTCCCTGAATTATTAACTAATCGGAGTTATTAATTTGGACAACTTGCCATTTGGTTTGTGACTCGTGAAACTGTAACGTGTCAAATGTCCATGATCAATTTTCCGCTGGAGAAAAAGGGGAAATCACATGGGAAAATAAGACCTTTTCAGAAATCCCCAAAATTATTATCAACCTAATTGAATCGTTGTATCAAATAAAGGAAATTCTGAAAAATTCTGACAATAAGACTCTTTTCTATTATTGGGAAACTAAATTTAAAGATAAGGAGTCAAACTGGATTAACTTGGTGTTAGAAAATACTAAGCATTTTAAATTGCCATTTGACTTAAAAAAATATCTGAAAGAGAATTAATTCTTCGTTATTCTTATTTATTGACGCATTAACACTTTAATCCAAGCTCAGGTATTTTCTAATAACTCAAATTCACTGAACATCCTTATTTAACTTCCACTTTGCACTCCGCCGGACAAGATCGGGAACAGGGCGGACATAGATTTTTGCATTCCACGGTAGCTTTGCAGCAACTAAAACAAAACTACCAATGGATATTGCTCAACGATTCTCCCAAAACCCGCTTCTTCGTCCGGCCGATTTGAAACCAGGTATTGAAGGAATGGAAATTCTCTGCCTGCTCAACCCGGGCGTATTTCAATTTGAAGGAAAAATATGGTTGCTGCTTCGTGTTGCCGAAAGACCCAAACAGATTGAAGGCAAAATCAGTTTTCCTGTATATAATAGTAAAGGAAATATTGAAATTCTAAGTTTCGATACGAATGATCCCGATCTGGATGCTTCTGATCCACGGGTGATCAACTATAAGAAGAAAGATTACTTAACCACTCTTTCATACCTGCGACTGGTGTGCAGCAGCGATGGAATTCATTTTTCTGAACCCGATGGTTACCCGCCAATTTTTGGCAAAGGCGAACTCGAAACTTTTGGCATTGAAGATTGCCGGGTGGCCACCATGGAAGGCGGATTTAGCCTTACTTTCACCGAAGTGTCTGAATTTGGAGTTGGCGTTGGATTGATCCGCACCAAAGACTGGAAGAACTTCGACCGCAAAGGCATGATTTTTCCACCACACAACAAGGATTGCGCCCTTTTCGAAGAGAAGATAAACGGAAAATACTACGCATTGCACCGTCCCAGCAGCCCTGAACTGGGTGGAAACTACATCTGGCTGGCCGAATCGCCCGACCTGATTCACTGGGGACAGCACAAATGTATTGCAACAGTGCGCCCCGGAAGTTGGGATTCAGCGCGTGTTGGAGCAGGAGGTGCGCCCATCAGGACCGAAAAAGGCTGGCTCGAAATTTACCACGGAGCCAACAGCGACCACCGTTATTGTCTCGGTGCCTTGTTACTCGATATCAACAATCCTTCAAAAGTACTTGCCCGCAGCGTTGAACCAATCATGGAGCCGATTGAAACCTACGAACAAACCGGATTTTTCGGGAATGTGGTATTTACCAACGGCCATTATGTGAAAGACGATGATATTTTCATGTATTACGGTGCAAGCGACGAAGTGATTTGCGGTGCAAAATTCTCGATTTCTGAAATACTTTCAACACTCATTTAACAGCAAATTCCTGCAATGATAGCAAAACTGACTGCCGAGTTTCGTTTTTTCCTTTCAATGCCTCACAACATGCGGGTATTGCTGATTACCAACATGCTATACGCATTGGTTTTGCCAGTTGTCGAGATATTTATGGCAGCGTACATCATGCGGTATTTTGCCGATACGAGTTACGTCGCCATTTTTCAGGTTGCCATGTACACCGGCATCATCATCACTTCGCTCACCAATGGTTTTTTGCTGAAGAGTTTCAAAGTAGCGCACCTGTATAGTTTTGGTATTCTGCTGAGCGGAGTGTCAATGGTAGCAATGATGTTCGTAAAAGACATTTCATTGTTTGGATTGATCGTGTCAGGAACCATGATTGGTGCGGCCTCCGGATTTTTCTGGACCAACCGCTACCTGATGGCATTGAACACCACCAGGGATGAGAACCGAAATTACTTTTTCGGGCTCGAATCGTTCTTCTTCACCATTGCAAATATTACCATTCCATTGACTATTGGCGCTTTACTTGCCTCTATCGACGGGATGAAGATTCTCGGAATCGTATTCGACATTTATAAAGGTTATCAAATTGTAACACTCTTCGTTTTTGCGATTACCATTCTGGCCGTTATTTCACTGGCCCGTGGCAAATTCGAAAACCCGGTTCAGAAAGATTTTCTCTATTTCCGCTTCGACAGGCTATGGAACAAACAGATTCTACTGGCATTCCTGAAGGGACTGGTTCAGGGTTTCCTGGTAACCGCTCCGGCCATGCTGATCATGAAATATGTGGGACAGGAAGGCTCGCTTGGCCTCATTCAGGGAATCAGCGGCGGATTGACTGCCATCCTCATTTACCTGCTGGGCCGCTTTGCCAAACCCAAACACCGCATTATCATTTTCGGCTTTGGGATTACGCTATTCCTGATCGGAACAGTCGTCAATGGCATTGAGCTGTCAATGTTCGGAGTAATGGTATTTGTGCTGTGCAAGGTATTCTTTCAGCCCCTGCACGACCTGGCCTATTACCCGATTATGATGAAGGTGATTGATGTGGTTTCGAAACGCGAAAACCGCAACCAGTACGCCTATATCCTCAACCATGAGTTCGGCCTTTATGCCGGAAGGGTAGGAGGTCTGGGCTTGTTCATCTTCCTCGCATTTTACGTTTCAGAATCCTTTGCACTTCGCTATTCGCTGATCATTGTTGCAGTGCTGCAAATGCTTTCGATCCCTCTGGCAAAAAATATCATGAAAGAATCTTATACTGAAAACAAATGAAGAAACTAACATTTAAATTATTAGCACTTGCTTTTGTTGCAGGATTATTCTCCTGCAACACACAAATGGGCGATCCTGTGGTTCAAACCTCCTTGCAACGGATAGAACAAATGCCGGATATGCCACAACCACTGAAAATCATCGACTGGAAGAAAAAAACGGTGCAGTATGATAGTCTTGCTTTCAATTTCAACAATCAGGATCCATACGGCCCGCTTATTTGGCTCGATAGTTCCAGACGAAATATTGACCAGGTGACTTTCGGGCTTTACACCGTGATTGGCGATGTGCGCCAGGGACCAAAGAATTATAATGGTGAATTTCATGAGGCGCTCACATCGTATAGCTCGTTGATAAGTGCAGGCTTGATGGGAATAGACAAAACCGGCCAGCACGGGTTTAATTTCGTGAAAATGTCGCAGAACTATTTTAACAGCGATACGAAGTGGAATATTGTAATGAACAATACCAATCCTGACGTGGCAATGGCCGGTGGCGGTTACGGGCGCGACTGGTGGTACGATGTTTACCCAAACGTATTGTTTTATGGGGTTGCCGCACTTTTTCCAGATGTTGAAAATACTGAATTTATTCAACGGAAAGTGGCAGAACAATTCTACAAAGCCGACTCGGTACTGAACGGGAATTACGATTATTCTTATTTTGATTACGCAAAAATGAAAGGTATGGTTAACCATATTCCGTTGCAACAGGATATTGCCGGTGGGCATGCATGGATATTGTATTCGGCGTACTATAAATTCGGTGACAAACGCTACCTAAACCGGGCAAAAACTGCTACCGAAGCTTTGCTCAGCCAAAAAGAAAGCCGCTTTTACGAAATGCTTCTCCCGTTCGGAACCTATACTGCGGCCCGGCTCAATGCCGAACAGGGAACCAGTTACGATGTAACTAAAATGTTAAACTGGATGTTTGATGGCTGCCAGTCGAAAGATGGGCGCTACGGATGGGGAGTGATTGCCGAAAAATGGGGCGATTATGATGTGTCCGGACTTCAGGGAAGTATTACCGATGGCGGTGGTTATGCTTTCTTTATGAATTCGGTGGCAATGGCCTGGCCCCTGGTGCCAATGGTAAAATATGAACCTCAGTACGCACAAACGATCGGCAAATATATGCTGAATGTTGTCAATGCATCGCGCCTTTTTTATCCTGACCAGGTTGACGATGCCCACCAGTGGCTTCCGGAGCTGAAAGACCTGACACATGGAATTATCGGGTACGAAGGCCTTCGTAAAGAGGATGATTACAACAAACCTGAATTGAAAGGAATTACACCCGTTTCAACCGGCGACGGGCCAAAATGGACAGCCGGTCAGCCAAAAGAATCCATGTTCAGCCTTTACAGCACATCGATTGTTGGCGTTTTTGGGGCAATTGTAAATGATACCGATGTGGAAGGAATTCTGGCGCTCGATTGCAATGTTACCGACTTTTACGCGGACAACAAATACCCTCAATACCTCTACTTTAATCCTTATGAAAATGACACAACAGTAAGCTATTCATCCGCAGAAAGTGTTGACCTGTTTGATGTAGTCTCGAAAAAATACCTGGCAAAAGGAGGCGAAGGAAAGGTTAAAATTAAGTTACCAGCAGGCGAAGCCGCGTTGGTTGTTGTACTTCCGGCCGGAACAAAGCTGACATCGGATGGAACAAAAATAAAAGCAGGCAATGTAGTAATCGCATATAAATAAATTCAATGACATCAGAATTACAAAATCTTTCAAAACTGACAATATGAAACGACTGCAATTACTAATTATGATGATTTCGTTAACTGTATCGCTGTTTGCACAGCGAACGGTTGAAGGGACTGTCTCAGATGCTAAAACTGGTGAAACCCTTATTGGCGTTACAGTTCTGATCAAAGGTACCTCAACGGGTACCATTACCGATATTTACGGCAAGTACCGCCTGGCATCAGATCAATTGACTGCCGAATCGGTAATTATATACTCATACATGGGATTCACCGCGGCGGAACAAATCCCTGGCGACCGCACAGTGATTGATGTAAAATTGTCTCCCGAAGATATCATGCTGAATGAAATGGTTGTGATTGGATATGGTTCTGTAAAAAAGCGCAGTGTCCTGGGGGCAGTTGCCAAAGTAAATAACAAAGATCTTACCATGTTGCCGGTATCAGATGTTGCCCAGGCCTTACAGGGCCGTGCAGCCGGTGTGCAGGTAACACAAAATACAGGCGCTCCCGGTGAAGGTGTTTCGGTCCGTATCCGTGGCTCCGGATCGATCAACTCGAGCAATGACCCGCTATATATTGTTGACGGTATCCCAACTTCAGATGCACTTAAAATTCTTTCGCCCGGGGATATTGAAAATATTACCGTACTTAAAGATGCTTCGGCGGCTGCCATATATGGTTCGCGTGCCAATAACGGGGTTGTGCTTATTACCACCAAAAAAGGTGTTAAAGGTAAAACCAAGGTCACTTATCGCGGTCAGACTGGCTTCCAGAATGCGACCAGGCTAACCAAAATGGTAAATACCAACGATTATATCACCATTTATAATGAAGCCGCTACCAACGACAATGCTTTTCTCCCCGAAACGCTGCAACGGAATCTTATTTCCCCTACTGATGCTGAAAAGTTTACCAATGTAAATTACGTAAAAGAATTGCTTCAGGTGGCGCCGATTAATTCTCATGAACTCTCCCTTTCAGGCGGAAATGAAACGACCAATTTTATGATGTCGGCCTCAATTTTCGATCAGAAGGGAATCATAAAAGGAAGCGGGTACACCCGTGGAACTTCCAGGCTTGACGTGAATACAGACGTGAATAAATGGCTTTCAGCAGGATTAAGTATGATGGCAGGGATTTCAAGCAATGATATGATTGGAAGTTCGGGCGATGGGGCAGGTGGTAATGGCGGAAGCGTGGTCAGGTATGCATTCTTCCGTAATCCGGCCATTCCCATACGCTTTGAAAATGGAACTTACGTTGACCGCCCTGCCGAATATTTTGGAAGTCAGAAATATGATTCATTCCTGGGCGATGGATACAATCCAATTGGCATGAGCGATTATAACGATAATAACCGCAAAGACGACAGCTATTTGGGCAAAGCCTA
>JANONW010000104.1:0-1632 GCA_031421065.1 Prolixibacteraceae bacterium | reverse complement strand
TTTGATCTTCAGTTAAAAAGTTTCCAGACATCCATTAATCGCCAAAAAGCCACGTTCGACAGGCAACAGGCGAATCTGCTGAAACAGTTCCAGGCAATGGAATCAGCAATCAGCCAATTACAATCGACCAGCAACTATCTCGGAGGCCAACTAGCCAGCCTGCCGCAGATCGGCCGTTGATCAACGTTGATAAATGGGTGACACGAGCGATGAATCCGTATCTAAAGTACAAGACAACTCAATCACTCGCATGGACGCGCATTGATATGCTGCTGTTGATTTATGATCAGGCGGTGACCGCACTCACCGAAGGTGCGCGCCTGCTCGAACAGAATCGCCATGCTGAAGTGCCGCCCGTCAGCCTGAAGGCCATGCGATCTTTGCTGATGATTGCCGATGGCCTTAATCTGAATCATGGAGAACTGCCCGCTCAGGTGATGAGACTGGTCGTGTTTTCACTCGATCAGATCAAGACGCAGTCACCCGCAGCATGGCGTTCTGCCGCCGACGTCATGAGCAAACTCCGCGAGGGTTTTCAGGAAATCCAGGATCAGGCTCGCAAAGACGAATACGAGGGCCGCATTCCGGCTCTGGATGCTGTGGGTTGAGACACCCGTGCACCCGCCGAATCGATTGAGGGGCCGGTTTGATTGTATCCAAGTTGAGATTGATACAGACTGCAGGATACGTCGCCCGCTGACACTCCGCACTGAGTTTCTCACCACATAGACTACTGCCATGAAGCCAATCGCAACACTGCTCTTTCTCGTCATGCTCCTGAGCCCTGTGTCCGCAGTTCAGGATGCTTTTCCACTGAAAGCCAAACGAATCCTGTTTCTCGGCGATTCCATCACAGCTGCCGGGGAATTCGTCAACATGATCGAAATGCAACTGCGACTGCAGTCAGTTGACCCGATGCCGGAACTGGTGAATGCCGGACTTCCAAGTGAGGGCTGCACCGGGCTGTCAGAGCCCGATCACCCGTTTCCTCGTCCTGATGTGCATGAACGGCTTGACCGAGCGCTCGCTGCAGTCAAACCTGACGTCGTGGTGGCGTGTTATGGGATGAACGATGGGATCTACTATCCATTCAGCGAAGATCGTTTTCTGAAATATCAGGACGGCATCAATCGCCTGATCAGCAAAGTTCACGCCTCAGGAGCAAAGCTGATCCTGATGACGCCGCCGCCGTTTGACCCATTACAGCTCAAGGCTGAAGGAAAGCTGCTGCCTGAAGGAAGCGAAAAATTTTCCTGGTTCGCAGTTTACGAAGACTACGATCAGGTGATCCGGAAATACGGAAAGTGGATTCTGGAACAGAAGGATCGCGTTGAAATGGTGATCGACCTGCATAGTCCGATCACAGCCTATTGGGAACACCAGCGAAAGCAGGATCCAACCTTTACAGTGGCACCCGATGGCGTACACTGCAACAGTGCCGGGCATCAGACAATGGCGGAGGTGATTCTCAAAGCGTGGAGCGTTGAGTCGTGGATACCAATCAGCCACGAAATGACTCAACTTGTCAATCAGAAAGGTGCCGTGCTCCACAATTCGTGGCTGAGTCACATCGGTCACAAACGTCCGGGGATGGCCGCCGGATTGCCCCTCGAAGAAGCGAATGCAAACGCC
>JANONW010000103.1:0-14709 GCA_031421065.1 Prolixibacteraceae bacterium | reverse complement strand
ATCAGATGGTATTGTCAGCTTGAACGAATTCCGTTACAATCCTGAATTAAAACCAAAAGATCTGGTTGAAGTTTACATTGAAAGCCTGGAAGATTTAAAAGGACAAATGATCCTTTCTCACAAAAAAGCAAGGGCATTGCGCTCATGGGACCGTGTAAACGAAGCTCTCGACAAAGATGAAATAATCAAAGGGTACATCAAATGCCGTACGAAAGGCGGTATGATCGTTGATGTGTTCGGAATTGAGGCATTCCTGCCAGGTTCGCAGATTGATGTGAAACCTATTCGTGATTACGACATTTATGTTGGCAAAACAATGGAATTCAAAGTTGTTAAAATCAACCATGAATTCCGTAACGTGGTAGTTTCTCACAAAGCATTGATCGAAGCAGAACTCGAATTGCAGAAAAAAGAAATTATCTCGAAACTCGAAAAAGGACAGGTACTTGAAGGTACTGTTAAAAACGTCACTTCTTACGGAGTATTCATCGACCTTGGCGGTGTTGACGGACTTATTCACATTACCGACCTTTCATGGGGCCGTATTTCCCACCCGAACGAAATCGTTGAACTTGATCAGAAACTGAATGTCGTAATCCTCGACTTCGATGACGACAAGAAACGAATCGCTTTGGGCCTGAAACAATTGACCCCTCACCCATGGGACAGCCTTGGCGGTGAGCTGAAAGTTGGCGACTCGGTTAAAGGAAAAGTGGTAGTTATGGCCGATTACGGCGCGTTTGTTGAAATTGCCGCCGGCGTTGAAGGCTTGATCCACGTTTCTGAAATGTCTTGGTCACAGCATCTTCGCAGCGCTCAGGACTTCCTGAAAGTTGGCGACGAAGTTGAAGCTCAGATTTTGACACTTGACCGTGAAGAACGCAAAATGTCGTTGGGTATCAAACAGCTTAAAACTGATCCTTGGCAAGACATCGATACTGTATTTGGTGTTGGGGCAAAACACAAAGCTACAGTTCGTAACTTTACCAATTTTGGTGTATTTGTTGAAATTCAGGAAGGTGTTGACGGCCTGATCCATATTTCGGATCTTAGCTGGACCAAGAAAATCAAACATCCTTCAGAATTTACTGCAATCGGATCTGAAATTGAAGTTGCAGTTCTTGATATCGACAAGGAAAACCGTCGTTTGAGCCTCGGCCACAAACAACTGGAAGAAAATCCATGGGATGTATTCGAAACTATTTTCTCCGTTGACTCTGTTCACGAAGGAACCCTGGTCGAATTGTTCGACAAAGGAGCTACAGTTGCCCTTCCTTATGGCGTTGAAGGTTTTGCAACCCCACGTCACCTTGCAAAAGAAGACGGAACACAGGCACAGCTTGAAGAAAAACTTGAATTCAAAGTTATTGAGTTCTCTAAAGCTGCCAAAAGGATCATCTTATCTCATTCAAGAGTTTTCGAAGATGAGAAAAAGGCAGAAGAAACAGCAAAAAGAAAAACTCAGGTAAAAGCTACAAGCAAAGCCGTAAAACAAGTGAAGGAAAACAATGCTGAAAAAACCACACTTGGAGATATTTCTGAACTTGCTGCTTTAAGGACCCAAATGGAAGCCGACGAACAGAAATAAAATTAGTCTGAGGTTATTACAAATCCATCAGGATTTCATAAATTGCGTCTATGGATTTCGATATAATTAAATTAGAAGGCTATACACTTGTTAAAGTTCTGACAGACAGATTGGACACTAACAATGCCCCAGATTTAAAATCAGAACTTGTAGTGATAAATGCGAACGGTGAAAAGAACATCGTTCTGGATGTCAGTGATTGTGAATACTGCGACTCTTCAGGCTTAAGCGCCATTTTGGTTGCCAACCGGTTATGCGAAGATTCAACAGGCACATTCATTTTAACCGGGCTTCAACGCGATGTTGAGCAGATTATCATGATTTCAATGCTCCATACTGTTTTGGTCATCACCAAAAAAGTAGAACAAGCTGAGATCATCCTGAAGGAAAAGGGGAAAAAAATAATCTGACTTTGTCAGACCAAACAATGTCTTTTCAACTGACCATACTCGGAACAAGTTCAGCATTGCCTACATCAAACAGATATCCAACCGCCCAGGTACTCAATGTACTTGGGCGGTTTTTTTTGATTGATTGCGGCGAAGGAACCCAAACGCAAATGCGAAAATTCAAAATCGGATTTTCGAAAATTGATCACATTTTCATTACCCATCTTCATGGCGACCATATCTTTGGCCTGATAGGGCTTATTTCGACTATGGTTTTGCTTGGACGTGAAAAAGACCTTCATATTTATTCGCATTCTGAATTACAGAAATTTATTACTGCACAATTGAATTTCCTGTATGCTGACGAAATTCCGATGAAAATCGTTTTTCATCCCTTGAATTTCAAGCGTGAACAATTGATTTACGAAGACACTAAAGTCTCCATCCATTCATTTCCGTTGTCGCACCGCATACCAACCTGTGGCTTCAGGTTCGAAGAAAAACCAGCTTTGCCAAATTTATTGCCGAAAAAGATTGAAGAATACCAGATTCCGATCAGGGAAAGGCAACGGATAAAAGAAGGCGGTGACTTTTTAACCAGCGACGGGCTGCTAATTCCACATTCAGAACTAACCGTAAATCGTTACAAAGCGCGCTCGTTTGCTTTTTGCAGCGATACCAGATTTGATGAATCTTATATTGAATCGCTCAGAAATGTTGATTTGCTTTACCATGAAGCAACTTTTGCCGAAAACAACCGGGAATTGGCCAGGACTACTTATCACTCAACTGGGAAAGATGCTGCAACAGTGGCATTGAAAGCCCAGGTTGGGAAATTGCTGATCGGACATTTTTCGGCCCGGTACAAAGATCACTCCCCTATTTTAAACGAAGCGTTGGAGATTTTTCAGGAAACAAAAGCTATTTTGGAAGGAGATGTGATTATTGTGGAGAAAAGCGATTCATATTCATTTGCTACAAGTCAATTCATCGTAAAACGGCAAGAAACATAAGTTTTTTTTGACAACTATTAGTTATTGTGCTTTATGGTTCTATACCAATTAAAACTAATGGGACAGCTGGAACTCCTCTACCTTGTCTTGCAAGATCATATAATGCCCCCTCATAATATCCAGGGCCAGATGACATATCTGATTGCATGGTTTTCATTGGAAGAATTTCTATTCCTACATCTATTAAGATGAGAATACATTGCTCCAATTTTCATTAGCTGGTGCTAATACGTTTTTGAGTTCTTTATCTAGAAGAATTTGCTTAATATTCTTAGAATTACCAAAGAAAAATTTAAATGACCATTCCTTATTCTCATTTTTTGGATTATTTGAAAGTTCAAATCGCACACCACTACCATATCTAAGATTCGGAACTGAAAATTGGAATTTTCTATTAGCAGGATATTTTCTAATACATTACCAAGTGTTAATGATTTTATGTTTGATTTATAGGATTCAAACAATTGAAATGGAAAATCCCCAGCAATCATCCTTTTTCGATTTTGTGGAACACCATAATCGGCAGAATCAACAACGGTAATAGTTTTCACTAGAGATTTAAATCTTTTGTTACATCAAGTTTTCTAATATCTATCCCTTTATGATTTGTTCCAAAATTTAAATTATGGGTTTGATTTGCCTCATTCCACCATTCGAAAGAAGCTAAATTTTCAATCCCAGACAACTTCATCCCAAGTGTCCAACCTCCAATACCACTATATAAATCTATTGCTGTACTCATGGTGACAAAGATATAAATAACTAGGTTTTTACGAACTCTTTAATCGCTTAAACAGCTAACTATTGACAATCAAATACATATAAATTTTGATCATTCATAGTTAACTAATCCTCAAAAAACTGCTTATTGAAATTTACCAGAAACAACCGTTCGGTCGGGCGGGTAAAAGCAGTATAAAGCCATCTCAAAAATTCCTTGTTCAGCATCTCTTCCGTTAAGTAACCCTGATCAACAAAAACGGCTTTCCATTGTCCACCTTGCGCTTTGTGACAGGTAACGGCATAAGCAAATTTTACCTGAAGTGCATTAAAATAAGGGTTTTCACGTATCTTTTCCCATCGCTTCTTTTTACTTCTGATATCCAAATAATCTTCTGATACCGCGTCAAACAGTTTTCGGTTTTGCTCGCTGTTTAATGCTGCCGATTCAATACTCAAAGTGTCGAGTATAATTTTGCAATCAAATTCAATATCGGGATAATCTAACAACCGGAGGCTAACATTGGCAAACCTGAAACCATACAACTCTTCATGTTTGTAAATGGAAATTATTTCCCCAATATCGCCATTGGCAATAAAATCAATCTTTTCATTTTCTTCCAGCCAGAAATAGTTGTTCTTTACAATCATTATCAGATCGCCAACCGAGATATCAGCTTCTTTATAAAGAATAGTGCTTCTAATACCTTCATTAAACTTGTTGGCACGTTTATTCGACCTTGTGACTACAATCGTTTCAATCAGCCCAAACCGATCGTAACAGGTCGATATTTCCTCTATCAGATCGGCTCCTGAAATGCATCGGATATCATGGAATTGTTTACATTCAAGATGAAAGTATCCGGAATTGTAATTCCCTTCAGTTATCAGGTTGCGGATAAGGGTTGCATTGAATAATATTCCGGAATGCCGATCCTGCCTAACGACTTCTTTTAATTCGTATTCATAAACATGCCGGCCGTAAAAATCAAGGTCATTTTTCGATAGAGCCGGGCTGACATCAAGGCCTACCGGAGGAAGTTGTGCCGTATCACCCACTAGAAAAAGCCTGCAATTCGAACCAGAATAAACATATTCGATCAGGTCTTCGAGTAATCGACCCGATCCAAATATCGAAGTTTCTGAACTCGAATTGGAGATCATAGATGCCTCATCAACAATAAAAAAAGTATCCTTGAACAGGTTTTTATTCAGTACAAACCTACCTGTCCCATCACTGGAAGATTGTTGCCGGTAAATGTTTTTATGAATAGTATATGCGTTCTGACCTGTATAACTTGACAAAACTTTTGCTGCACGACCAGTTGGAGCCAGTAAAACCAATCTGAATTTGAATTTAGTGAACGTTTTGACCAGCGAACTCAACATTGTAGTCTTGCCAGTACCTGCATATCCCTTCAGTAAAAATATTGCATCAAGCTCCGATTCCGCAACAAAATCAGCTAGTCTAAGCGAAAGTTCTTCCTGACCGGAAGTAGGTAATTTCCCCAGATTATTGATTATTTCAGATTGAATGTGTTTTTTTATCATACACGGCTAAAATAAAACAAAACCAAAGATTCTAAATTATTTTTTTTATAAATTTGCAACCAATCAAAAACTAATCTTAAAACTCGTAAGATGAAAACAGTAATACAAATCGTTCTGGTTGCAGTTGCAATAATTCTCGCTTATTTATTGTACATAAGCGTTGAAAGACCTCTTGACTTTGAAAAAGCAAAGAAGGAAAGATATGATGCAACCATTGAACGTCTGAAAGATATCCGTAAAGCAGAAATTGCATACAAAGATATACACGGCAAATTCACCGGCAGTTGGGATACATTGATCAATTTTGTTAAAACAGGTGAATTACCTCTGGTTCGTAAAATTGGTATGTTAACTGACAGTATGATTGAAGCTGGATGGACTGAAAAACAAGCATTGAAAGAAGGAAAAATAATCCGTGATACTATTTATGTAAATGTTTTGGATACTATCTTCGGGAAAGATTACAAAATTGATGATATTAAATTTATTCCGGTTAAAGATACTGTTGCTATGTTCCAATTGGGCGCAACCATTATTACTACCGGATCAGGAATTAAAGTACCTGTTTTTGAAGCGAAAGCCCACAACAACACAATCCTTAACAAACTTGACAGACAGTTGGTAATTAATCTTAATGAATCCAGAAGAACAAACGACAAATATCCGGGGTTAAAAGTTGGTTCGTTGGAAGAAACAATTAACAATGCGGGAAACTGGGAATAAATTTTGCTTATGCATGAATTAAATTTTGCTGACGACACATTCGATTTAAAACTAGCATCAGAATATAATCTATCCATCCAGGTTGGCCTGGATGGATTTTCTTTTTCTATCCTTGACGTTATCCGAAAGAAATACATCGTTTTGAGGCATATTCCCTTAATCGTTGGCAAATTACAATTCCTCGCAAAAAAAATCGAAGCAATATTTGATCAGGAAGACAAATTAAATGCTTCTTATAAGTCAGTTTCAATCATATATTCAACCAACAAAGCAACTTTACTTCCAAAAACATTTTCCGATTCAGGATTATATGCAAAAATTGCAGGGCTCACCTACGAGATCAATAAAAATGAAGATATTGGGGTGAACGATTTGCCGGGATTCAATCAACAACTTATATTTAGCTATCCCAGAGAATTAATGACCTTGCTCAACCGAAAGTTTACTGAATTCAATTTCAAACACAAATCAGTGCCTCTGCTGACTGGTGCGGTTCTTCAGCGAAACGAAAAGAAAAATTCGCTTCTGATCAATTTCGAAAAAAAATATATCAGGATGATTGCACTAAAAGATATGCAGATCGCTCTTTTTAACAGCTTTTATTTCAAAAACGAATCCGATTTTTTGTATTACACATTAAATATCTGCCATACCTTACAAATCGACCCCGAACGCGACGAACTATTAATTGGAGGTTATGTCGCTGATGATTCGAGTTATATCAGACAATTGAAAAAGTATGTCAGCAATGTTTATTTCATGAAACCTCCGGCAAATTTTAATTACAGCAGCACTTTTGACAAAGTTCAAAAACACCAGTTTATAAGCCTTTTAAATACATATCAATGCGAATAGTCGGAGGAAAATACAAAGGCAGGGTTTTCAGTCCCGGCAAATCGTTTAAAGCCCGGCCAACCACCGATATGGCTAAGGAAAGCCTGTTTAATGTACTTCAGAATACGATTGATTTTGAGGGCATCAGGGCACTTGATCTGTTCTCGGGAACAGGCAGTATCAGTTACGAGCTGGCATCACGTGGATGTACTGATGTGACTGCAGTTGAAATCAATGTGGCACACATACAATTCATTAAAGAAGTGATCGAAAAACTGGGAGAGAAACATATCCGGGTGGTAAAATCAAATGTTTTTGTTTTTGCAGCCAGGATCAAAGAACAGTTTGACCTGATATTCGCCGATCCACCTTACGACCACCCAAAATTTTCGGAGGTTGCCGATCTCATTTTCAGGAACAATTTAATAAAGCCCGGAGGACTTTTTATTCTGGAACATTCGGGCCAGTTCGATTACTCAGCACATCCGAATTTTCAGGATTTGCGCAGATACGGAAGTGTTCATTTCAGCATTTTTGCTGTTGAAGAATAATCTGACTTTCTAAATCGGCCTTCCTGCCAAGAAAATATTTGAGATTGTGTAATATTTTGCAGATCATCATAACCAATTCATAAGTTTTCAAATATTTAACCATGGAATTATTTCAGGCAAACAACATTGTAAAAGGATATGCCGGACATGTGGCTTTAAGCTCGGTAAGCATTTCGGTAAAAGAAGCTTCTGTTTTTGGCCTGCTTGGCCCAAACGGCGCAGGAAAAACAACCCTCATCAGAATAATTAACCAAATTACTGCGCCCGACAGTGGCGAGTTGTTTTTTGAAGGCCGACGTTTAAAAGCAGATGATATATACCAGATTGGCTACCTGCCCGAAGAACGCGGATTGTATAAGAAAATGAAAGTAGGAGAACAGGCGCTGTACCTGGCACAATTAAAGGGAATGTCGAAAAAGGATGCCCTTAAAAGCCTGAAATATTGGTTCGAAAAATTTGAGATTCAGGCATGGTGGGGCAAAAAAGTGGAAGAGCTATCGAAGGGAATGGCACAGAAAGTCCAGTTCATTACCACTGTGATCCACAAACCAAAACTGCTGATTTTTGACGAGCCTTTCACCGGTTTCGACCCAATCAATACCAACCTGATAAAGAATGAAATCCTCGAACTAAAAAAACAGGGGACAACCATCATTTTCTCGACCCATAACATGTCGTCGGTTGAAGAAATCTGTGATCACATCGCCCTGATCAACCAATCAAAAAAGATATTGGACGGCCAGATTGACGAGGTAAAAGAACAATTCAAAACCAATACTTTTGAAGTTGTTTACCGGGGCGGAACCCCTGATTTGCACCACCGGCTGGGCAATGAATTCAGCATACTTGAACAGGTACAAACTTCCCATCTGAACCTTATGAAGATCCAATTCAATAACGGACAATCAAACAATGAGTTATTGAGATTGCTGATGAACCAGTTCGAGATTGTGTCGTTCAAAGAAATAATCCCAAGCATGAACGAAGTTTTTATCCATGTAGTTGAACAATCAAACCGCGAAAACAAGTTATAAGCCATTATGATGAAGTTGACAGTCGCAGTCTCAGTTGGCAGTTTTTTTTTACTGAATACTGAGATTGAACACTGCGACTTTTTAAAGTGATCATTAAAAAACAAAACTATTCCAACATGAATAAATCACTCCTCATTTTACGACGCGAATACCTGACCAGGGTAAAGAAAAAATCGTTCATTATCATGACTTTGCTGGTTCCGCTGATGATGGCAGCACTGACCATTCTGCCTGCTTATCTGGCTACCATGGATGATTCGGAAGAACGGACAATTGCCGTTTACGACCCAACAAGTTTAATTCTGAACAAAATAGAAAACACCGAATTCACCAAATTCCATTATATTCCTGAACAGGAATACAGTGAATTAAGCAAAAATTTCAAATCAGGAAAATTCTATGCTTTACTATTTATTCCGACAAATATCCTGACCACAAACCAGGCTGAGCTTACTTCGGACAAACAAATCACTTTCGATATTAAAAACATGATCTCCAACCGGATAGAAAACATCATCGAAGGCGAAAAACGACAACAGGTGATCAATGAAACAGGAATGCCCGATCTGGAAAAGAAACTGGCTGCTACCCTGACAAAAATTAAACTGAATACCATCAAGCTGGGTGAAAAAGGCGAAGCGGTGAAAAGCTCGACGGAAATGGCAATGGCCATCGGCTATGCTTCCGGATTTCTGATTTACATGTTTGTTTTCATCTACGGAACAATGGTGATGAAGGGGGTTATGGAAGAAAAATCGAGCAGGATTGTTGAGGTCATTATTTCGTCGGTTAAACCTTTTCAGCTCCTGTTTGGGAAAATTATCGGAATCGGCCTGGTTGGATTGACACAGATTGCTATCTGGATTGTGCTTGGAACAGCAATTACCACCGGAGTTGCAGCTTATATGGGACAAGGATCGGCAGAAACGGCCATTCAGGCTCAAAACATCATGTCGGGTGGACAAGCGATGGAACAGATGGGTGCTGCCAGTCCCGCGAAAGAAAATATGGTATTGGATATCATCCAAATGATCGGCAACCTGAATATTCCACTGATTATTTTTGCTTTGTTTTTCTATTTCATTTGCGGGTTTCTGCTTTATGCTTCACTTATGGGAGCTATCGGATCGGCCGTTGACAGTGACGAAGATGCCCAGCAAATGATGCTTCCGGTAACAATGCCACTGATATTTTCAATCATTATCCTTTTTGCGGTTGCTAAAAATCCTGAAGGCCCGCTTGCTTTCTGGGCATCAATGATCCCATTTACTTCGCCGGTAACCATGATGGTGCGAATTCCATACGGTATTCCGGCCTGGGAGATCATACTTTCGATGAGTTTGCTGGTAGGTACAATTCTGGGAACAATATGGGTAGCAGGAAAAATATATCGCACAGGTATTTTGATGTACGGAAAAAAGGTCACACTGAAAGAAATTGTAAAGTGGCTATTTTATAAAAATTAATCCGAGTCCTTCCGAACATCGGGAGGCTTTTTTTGTTTTAAACCCTAAAAAAGACAATATTATGAAAGTAAACAACATTTTGGAAACCATTGGCAATAGTCCCCTGGTACGAGTCAACAATCTGTATCCTGCCGGATATGAAGTATATGTAAAACTTGAAAAAACCAATCCTGGAGGCAGTATCAAAGACAGGATTGCCCTTTCGATGGTTGAAGATGCGGAGGCAAAAGGAATCCTGAAGGCCGGAAGTGTATTGATTGAGCCAACTTCAGGAAATACCGGAATTGGTTTGGCGCTGGTTGCAGCAGTTAAAAAATACAAACTCATTTTGGTAATGCCTGAATCGATGAGTGTTGAACGCAGAAGAATTCTGACGGCTTACGGTGCCGAACTGGTATTAACCCCGCGCGAACTGGGAATGAAAGGCGCTATTGCCAAAGCTGTTGAACTTTCAGCAGAAACGCCCGATTCATGGATTCCATCACAATTTGACAATCCGTCAAACATTGATGCGCACAAACTGAAAACTGCACAGGAAATCCTTACCGATTATCCCGAAGGATTTGATTACCTGATTACCGGCGTTGGAACCGGCGGGCATATTTCAGGAGTTACCGAAGTATTGAAACAAAAATTTCCGAACTTAAAATCATTCGCTGTTGAGCCTGAACTGTCGCCTGTAATCAGCGGCGGGTCTCCGGGCCCACATCCGATACAGGGAATTGGTGCAGGTTTTATTCCTGTTAATCTCAAAAAAGAATTTCTGGATGGCGTTATTCAGGTTTCGAAAGAAGAAGCTTTTGAATATACCCGTCGCGCTGCCAAAGAAGAAGGTTTATTTGTTGGAATTTCGTCAGGAGCTTCGCTGGCCGCTGTTGCAAAGAAAATCACAGAATTGCCCGAAGGTTCGAAAATACTCACCTTTGCATACGATACCGGCGAAAGATATTTATCCATTGAAGGATTGTTTTAATCCAAAGTATCAGGTGTCAAGGTACAAGTATCAAGATAATTCAAAGAAAGGCCGGTAAAAACCAGCCTTTCTTGTTGTGGTCAATTGTGAAAAGACGGTCACTTCAATATCGCCAAAAATCAGGCAGTCATTTTTGTATTTTTTCACCAACGCTTCGGCATCGCGGAAACGGCCCGGGGCATCCGGATCTGGAAACCGATAGGCTTCAACATCTGCCTTGGTTTCGGCGCGAGCTAGTGGATATTCGATCACCTCCACGTAAATATCGCCTTGCCGCATCCGCATTTGGCATTCGTTCAACCACGTACCATATTCCCTGAGTTTAACTGCATGTACCTTCTTTCCTTTCCAAGTGCACGAATAATTTTACGCTTGAGCGAAATAAAAAGATAAAGTTTGATGTTGTTGGTCTTTTTCAACCGCGACCGGTACCGGTGAAGATCAATAAAAAGATCATGAACGCAATCCTGAATCAAATCTTCATTCCTGGTGAAATGCAAGCCAAACTTGTAAAGCGACTGAAGATGGGTATTGTAAATAGTTTTGTAAGCTACATCGTTCCCGGCAACGAAGTCGTCCCACAACAGCATATCCGATGTTATTTGAGATGCTTTCCCCATGGTTTAAATTTAAGACAAAAATACTTTTTTCACGGAAAATGTATTAAATCCTTTTATTATTCCCTCCTGAAATGCTAACTTCGTTTTTCATAAACCACAGCCCGTCAGAATGAACAAAAGAATCGCGATCATCGATCTTGGCACCAATACCTGCAACCTTCTGATTGCGGAATACAATAATTCAACCTATCACATTCTTTTTCAGGGGAAAGAGGTTGTCAAACTTGGAAAAAACGGGATCGATAAAAATCAATTGACACAGGACGGATTGGAACGGGCAATTCTCGCAATCAGAAAACATCAGGAAAGAATCGAAAAATACAATATTCCGGAAGTTGTGACCACCGCAACATCAGCTATAAGAGAGGCAACAAACAAAGAATGGTTTCAGGAGGAAATAAAAACCCACACAGGGCTTGAACTACAGATAATTTCAGGAGAAGAAGAAGCTGACCTGATTTTTAAAGGCGTAAAACTGGCCTTCGGCGAAATTGAAGACCATTCGGTTATTCTGGACATTGGCGGTGGCAGCAATGAATTCATACTTACCGATGCTGGTTGCCCAATATGGAAAGAAAGTTTTCCACTTGGGATGGCCCGGATCATTGAGCAAATACCTCCTTCCGACCCCATTGCTCCTGAAGAAATCCGCCAAATAAACGACTGGTTTGAAAGCCGGCTCGAACCTTTGTGGAATAGGATAAAAAACGTCAGCGTATCAATGATGATCGGCTGTTCGGGAGCATTCGACACTTTGGCAGATTTGGTTGACCAAACCGATGCCGGAACCAAAACCCGCATCAGGCAGGAAGTTGCAATAAATGATTTTTACCTCATTTATGAAAAACTGATTGCTTCAACAACTGCCGACAGGATGAAAATGAAAGGCATGGAACCCATTCGCATTGAAATGATTGTTCCCTCTGTAATCTTCATAAAAATGGTAATAGAAAAGTTAAAAATCCACAGAATCTTTCAAACCGACTTTGCCCTGCGGGAAGGTGTTTTATACGACCATATTTTCAACTAAATTTGGCCATTCATTTTCAGGATAAAAACTACAGGCATGTCGAGAATATTAGTGATTGATGACGAACGAAGCATTCGGAATACTTTAAAAGACATTTTAGAATTCGAAAAATACCAGGTCGAACTGGCAGAAGATGGTTTTAAAGCCCTTGAACTGTTAAAAACAACTGATTTTGACGTGGTCCTCTGCGATATAAAAATGCCGGGAATGGATGGCATTGAAGTACTGCAAAAGATCGAAGAAATAAAACCGGATACCCCGGTAGTAATGATTTCGGGCCACGGAAACATTGACACAGCGGTTGAATCGATAAAAAAAGGGGCATTCGATTTTATTGAAAAACCGCTCGATTTGAACAGGCTGCTGATCACCCTGCGCAATGCAATGGACAAATCGACATTGATCACCGAAACAAAGGTTTTGCGCAAAAAAGCGAACAAACGATTCGATATTGTTGGTACTTCTGCTTCCATTCAAAAAGTAATCGATATGGTTGACCGGGTCGCCCCTACCGATGCAAGAGTTTTGATTACCGGCTCAAACGGAACCGGAAAAGAATTGGTTGCCCGCCGCCTGCACGAAAAGAGTAACCGTTCTGAAAATCCGTTTATTGAGGTAAACTGTGCTGCTATTCCTTCAGAACTTATTGAGAGCGAATTGTTTGGTCACGAAAAAGGGGCATTTACCTCAGCGATAAAACAACGCAAAGGGAAATTTGAACAGGCAACCGGCGGAACAATTTTTCTGGACGAAATAGGCGATATGAGTTTATCGGCCCAGGCCAAAGTGTTGCGTGTTTTGCAGGAAAGCATTATCACACGGGTGGGCGGTGATGCCCAGATTAAAGTGGATGTTCGCGTGATTGCTGCCACCAACAAGAACTTGTCGCACGAAATTGAGAGGAATAACTTCAGGGAAGATTTGTATCACCGCTTAAGTGTTATCCTGATCCATGTACCTGATTTGAACGACAGAGTGGAAGATATTCCAATCTTGTGCAAATATTTCATTGATTTAATTTGTACCGAATACGGAATGCCACAAAAGACGATTAAAGAAGCCGCTATTGCCGAACTTCAGAAAATCCGCTGGACAGGCAATATCCGCGAATTCAGGAATGTAATTGAGCGCCTGATAATTTTATGCGATAAAACCATCACAAAAGAAGATGTTCTAACCTATGCTGTTGCAGGGAAGTGAAAGATAACCGTTATGAAACGTTTCGCAACCTTGCTCTTTATTCTATTCATTGGATTACAGGGAATCTCCCAATCAAAAAACGTATCCCTCCTTCCGCCTGTCAGAAAAGGTGGAATGCCCCTGATAGAAGCGCTTGACAAACGTGGTGAAAGCCGATGGAGTATTTATTGCTCCGGAAATCTTATCGGTTTTTATTTTTCAGGCTCCCACTCATCGGTTCTGAACGACGAAACCGGCAAGCCATCGGTACCAAATAAATCGCCCACAACAAAGTCTTTAAAAGCATAACGAACTGCGACCGGTTCGGCTACTGATGGTGACATGAGTGTGACACCGGCTCCGGTAATAAATGCTTTGGCCGGAAAGAACCGTTTATTGGATCCGGCTACTTCAAAACAATTTAATTCTTTACCATACGAAGTCAATCCCATTGGGGCATTATCGAAAATTAGTTTAACCACTCCTTCAGTAACCTTCATTTCTTTCATTACCGGACTTTGTCCTGAGATTCCTTTTGTTCCGTATGTTTGGGATAACGCCAGTAATGCCAGCCGTTTTGAGCCTATTTCCTTATTGGACGGATGAATGCAGTCTTTTTCGCCAATATCCATGATACATGCCATGCCGATATTTTTAATAGCAGTGGGGGCTTTTAACTGGGCTTCGCGTAAATAGTGTCTCTAAGAAAACATGCAATTATATATATATCAACAATATAGTGTTAATAACTTTCTTGAATCTTCGGAGGTATTTATTTTGATTACTTGATTAAAATACAGATATTCAGGGTATTATTAATTCAGGTTGGCATATTCAGACCAACTGGCCAAAAAAGATTCAACCATGAGAAAAAGATTCGAACAACAATTGGGCTTAGGGCAATTGCCTATCGGAGCGGCCTACATTGACCCCAAAAGCAAGAATGCGCTGGACCAACTTTTAACAGCCCTGAAGGCGATCTATTGCAACAAGAAATACAACGAAGAGTTATTCTGTATTTTAGAGGGCCACATCAAT
>JANONW010000102.1:0-1964 GCA_031421065.1 Prolixibacteraceae bacterium | reverse complement strand
GCTTAGCATTGGTGGTTCGCAGACCTCAAAAGAATCTGAAGCTCTTTTAACAGAATTGAACACCGGTTTTGAACTTGCATTTTCGCCCGAAGGTGTTGGTCCGTCAGATCATGCTTCATTTTATCTGCAAAATATACCCGTGTTTTTTATTTCAACCGGCGCTCATGCTGATTACCATACACCACTTGACGATGCTGAATTAATAAATTATGACGGTACCAAAAAAGTAGCTGAATATGCAGTTCTTTTGATTGAAGAAGTTGCCAATCGCGAAACCGGGTTAACATTTCAGGAAGCCGGCCCAAAATTTCAACGAAGCAGGGGAGGGCGCCTAAAAGTAACTTTTGGTGTGATGCCCGATTTTGCGGGTTTGGAAAAACGCGGACTACGAATTGATGCAGTTACCAAAGGTAAACCAGCAGATAAGGCTGGGATGAAAAATGGTGACATTATTACAGCAATCGAAGGAAAAAAAGTAGGTGGAATTCATGATTATATGAGCCGTTTGCAAACCTTGGAAGTGGGGCAGCAGGTTTCTGTTGATATTATCCGAAATGAAAAACCAACCGTTCTAATTGTACAACTATAAATGAAAAGAAGTTTATTAGTTCTACTTTACTAAAATGATTTTGGCTTATAATATCTATTTATATCTGCCTGTCGCTGTCGGTGTCTTATTCGCATATGCTTCAGGCAAAGATCGACCTCTTTTTGTGTAGCAAATGCCTTGGCAATAACCAGCAATCTGGCATCACGGACACTTAACAGGGGCATTCCGTCTTGATTTTCAAGCTTTAGTGTTAAGATGTAAAGGCTGGCTATCATTACCAATGCCATATGATGTTGCCATGCCAACCATCCCGTAACTTGATAACCTGACATCCCCAACTCATTTTTACAATCATCAAAACAGCGCTCTACCCAATATCTGCTACATTGAAAATATGCCCATTCTTTGTTGGTATATTTTTCTTTATCCCCATTGCTGAGTGAATATTTTATCTTCTCAGATTTGGTGATAACCAATGTCCTTTTGCAGGCTTTTTCTTCTTTTCCGTCCCAATGCCAAACCGTTACAGTGTGTACTTTTGCAGACTTCCAACCCTTTGCCGTCTTTCTTATTTGCTCTGTGCTAAAGTCCTTATCTGCAAGTAATTTTATATAGTTCTGCAATTGAACCGGTTCAATATCTGGTTGTATTTTCGTTGGGAACTTACCTTTATTTCCTTTACGTTCTGGTACTGATAACGCAGGTTCGGCCAGGAAAACAAGTTCGTCTTTATGGACATCCAACACATAAAATTGGTCCAACGCATCCAATGCCCTGGTCAGTTCTGCATTATGACCGTAAAGTCCATCGCCACCAATAAAATCAAATTCTATTCCTGAATCAATTGCCCGCTTGACCAACTTTAAAGCCAGCTCAGGTTTTGTTTGAAATTTTTGATCCAACTCAGGTACTCCTGCTGCATCACACCTCTCTTTGTTTTTTGTCCACACTTCTGGTAAAAATAACTCTGTGCCCACCAAACTGCAAAATTTTTCATTGCTCAATGACAAATGTACAGCAACCTGGCAATTATCGACTTTGCCCACAACACCGGCATATTGACGAGATACCCCTACTGATTTCAAACCCTTTTTCAAGTGTGAGGTTTCGTCAATTACAAGTCCTGTCGGCAAGCCGCTCTTTATTTTCTGTTCCCGTAATGAGCTGTCCACCGATTTCATCGTGACCAAATTCACATCAGAGGCACTCCATTTACTAACAGACAGAAAATGTATATATCGCTTATAATCCGAATCATTCACTTTTTCCACCATCCGCTCCATGTTCTCATGTCCCTTTTCGCATTGTAGCAGCCCCGACAAATACTCTTCCGCAACATGCGTACAGCTCTTCGTGTACACCCTGAATAAGTTATTATACTTGCTGCTAATCAGCCTGTTAAGGCTGTTGTCAG
>JANONW010000101.1:0-2886 GCA_031421065.1 Prolixibacteraceae bacterium | reverse complement strand
GAGTTTGGCCGGCAATCTGAGTCCTTCAAATGCCAATATCCAGGTGAGTGGCAATCCAGATAAGTTCAAGCAGGGGGACGTGCTGGCGGTTACCGATTGCGCCAATGCTGATGTATTCAAAGTGACCAACTCCCCTGGAAGTTCGGGCACGGTTACGTTAACGCATGGCTCTGGCACTAATTCGGGCAACCGTACAGGCACCTACGGCAGCGACGCTTTCGTAATGCGTGTGGATCAGTATTCATATTTTATAGGCGATAACACCGCAACTAATCGGGCGCTATACCGGGTAGGGTTGGACGGCACCGCCGAAGAACTAGTCGAGCATGTGCATGACTTGCAAATGCGCTATGGCCTGGATACCAACGCCGATGGCACAGTGGACAGCTATAGCGCCACACCGGGAACCTGGAGACAGGTGGTGAGTGTCACGGTGAACTTGTTGATGCGCAGTCCCGATAACAACATTGCAACTGCAGCGCAGTCTGTCACATTTAACAACAGTACTTACAGCGCTTCTAGTGCTGCCACGGCTGACATCACGCGGCTATATCAGGTGTTTTCGTCCACTGTCGGCGTACGTAACCGTCTGCCCGCACTGTGAGTACCGAATTTATGCAAACGCCTTCTTTAAATACCCAAAACGGTGTGGCGCTGATTACCGGGTTGATCTTCCTGGTCGTGTTGACCTTGATTTCAGTCGCAGCAATAAGGTCCACTTCACTCGAAGAGCGTATGGCGGGCAATGCACGCGATCAGAATATAGCGTTTCAAGCTGCCGAGGCGGGGGTGCGTGATGCCATGAAGTCACTCGGGACTGGCGTGCCCGCTGCTTCCGGCTTCGTAGTGGGGTGTGCGGCGGGACTGTGTGAGAACGATCCTGTCACCCCGATTTGGACGACGATCACGGCCAACAACGACTGGACCAGTAGTAAGACCCTAACGTACTCCGGAACTGCACTCACCATTAATGGCACGACCCCGGTTGCCATCCAGCCACGTTACATCATTGAATTGATCGTAGGCTCAAGCATCCCCCCAGGAGAATCCGCGTCCGAAGGTGCAGGTTCTTCAGGCACGCTGGTGTCTTCATACCGCGTGACCGCGCGTGGCTGGGGGTTGACCGACAAAACCCAGGCGACCTTGCAAAGCACCTTCATCAACTAATGAATCAAGGGAGTACCTTATGACGACCTTTAACCGTAAACCTTTATCGATGGCGCTATTGGCGGCTTTTTCCGTAGGCTACTATGGTATCGCTGGAGGTGCTTTACTTAATCTTAGCCCGGTTCCCTTGTTCGTCACCTCCGCGACAAAAGCCAACGTGTTGCTGGTTATCGACAATTCCAACAGCATGGACGAAGACGCCACAGGCGCGGCCGTGGGCAGCGCCAGCGCCACCAGCAAATCCGAAATCGCCCGCAACGCCGCCGAAACGATCGTTACCAATTACACCGGCCAGATCAATTTGGGGCTGATGGCGTATCAGCAGACGCTTACGGGTGGGGATGCGGTTCGACTCCAACAATTGCATAACTCCCCATATGACGTGAGTTACAACCCTGCCGATTTCAATGCTTCGTTTACGGGTGCACGGGATAGCCAAACCAAACGCTTTCGCATCTCGAATCCAATAAGCCCCGGGGACTTTATTCATTACAATATAGCGTTACCGTTTTATCAAAGTGCAAATGGGGGTAACGGGTATTGTTATTCCAATACAGCTATCGCGTTCAACAATGGTGAGGTCGCGCCCGGTCCCGGGAATGGCCCATGGGATACCTACCGATGTTATGAAACAAAGACGGGGAGTTCCAATACGTTGCCAGCGATGAATGGCAGTAATGCAGCGGCCGAGGGTTATGGGGGTAACACTTTCACTACTTCTTTTTATCCCACTGATAGCGACCTGGCTCAGGGTATTCTCGATTTCGGCCGCTTCAATACTTACCATTACGTTTCGCCAACCTGGTTTTCTAACAGCAACCCGGGGCGCGGCTATCTGCATGTTCCGATCGGCAATCTGGATGCCACCAAAGCGACCGCCCTCAATACCAAATTGGGTGTCAGCCAGTTCGTAACCAATGGTGCAACAAACGCCGGCTTACCATTGCAAAACGCCGGATTAACGCCTATTGAAGGCACCTTCAATACAGCCAAGGATTATTTCGCCGGGAATCTGACGGCAGGGGCGGAGGGTGGACCGCAAGCTGCGCCGCCCAGCGCCTGCGGCAAGGACTTTGTCGTGTTTTTGACTGACGGTCTGCCTTCAACTAGTGCAGCGGGCGTTGCATTAACGGTGCCGGCGACCGCAATCGCAAACGCTGCTACCGCAGCGGGCAATCTCTATACGGCCGCCCGACCTGTGAAAAGCTATATTGTTGGGTTTGCATTGCCTTATGGCACTACCCCCGGAGTCTTGGATACGATAGCTGCCGCAGGCGGCACGGGTACGGCATTTGACGCCGCCGATACTGTCACCCTTAACAGTGCATTCAGCACAATTTTCACCAGCATTCTTGCGCAATCCGGATCCGCTGCTGCAGTTGCATTGACATCGGGTTCGGTTGTCGCGGGGGGCAAGACTTACCAGGGCCATTTCAACTCGTTCGATTGGTCGGGGAATCTGTCGGCCTACAGCACTAACGCGAACGGCGACATAACAGGTGTGGCGTGGAATGCGGGAACAGTGCTGAATACCCAGAATTACGATACTGGACGAAAAATTATCACCTACAAACCCAGTACCAGTGCAGGGATTCCGTTTCGTTGGCCTGCTGCACCGGCAAGCCCAAGCACAACAGAGTTGGATACCACCCAGGTGACCGCGCTGAACACCAATGCCAGCAATGTAAATGATGGCAATGGGTTGAGCCGGCTGAATTT
>JANONW010000100.1:0-9581 GCA_031421065.1 Prolixibacteraceae bacterium | reverse complement strand
AAATTCAAGGACTTTAATTGTTAAGGGCGGTGCGGACGGGACTCGAACCCGCGACCCACGGCGTGACAGGCCGTTATTCTAACCAACTGAACTACCGCACCAATAGCGGTATTTTTAACTTGTGATGTAAATTTTGTGTGGCGGTGCGGACGGGACTCGAACCCGCGACCCACGGCGTGACAGGCCGTTATTCTAACCAACTGAACTACCGCACCAATATTTTGTTTTTGAACCTGATTCTTTCAAATTCAGGTTCTATTTTTCAAAACTTATAACACTTTTTTAAAGAACTAACCTCCTGAAATCCGTTTCTGAAAAGGCTTTGCAAATATAGCCTTTCTTTTTTTTCCTGCAATAGGGAAAATTAAAATAATCATAGTTAAAAAGACATCTTTCAGATAAGAATCAAACAACTGATTACCAACACATTTATTCAATAACATCAGAAAAAACAAAATTCGATTTTAAAAGCTTTTTTTCGCCTTCCCACTTGTAAGCCACCAATTTACCGGTACGGGTAACACACGAATCAATGCAACAAAGGTTTTCGGCCATTATTCCGCAACACTGGTTTAAACAGTAATGTCCGAAGAAAACAATCGGATCGTTTTGCGGATAAGGCTTCCTGATTTGAATAATTTCATTGGGTATCGTGTAGGCAGGAAGTTCGAATCTGCTTTCCATAGAAATCTCCTTGAAGGTTTTTCCTTCCGGATTTTCCCACCACTTCATACGAAATGAACGATGAGGCCTTCCTTCATCATCAAAAACCAACAAATCTTTGGGTAACTGAAAATCAATCCCCTTGCATGTTTGCCAAAAACTCTCTGAAAATTTAGTTCCGTTCAGCGCAATTTCCCTCAACAATGGTTTCGAAAGTTTAGTTTCTGTGATTGTATTCCTGAGCAGTTGAATATTCTCATTGTCCCAGCATGCATGGGCCACACGAATATCACCTAAATCTAGGTACATGGGCAAAGTTCGAAACCATTTTAAGTGACTTTTAAACTCTTCTTTGAAATTTACGAACTCGTCCAGTGTTTGATTTATCTGAAGCTGATATTTTTGTATCCTTTTTTTGTAATACTTTCCTTCGGTATCGCGCAAATAATATAGCACCGCGTACATTTCATGATTCCCCAATACAGCATACGCTGCGCCATTCTCTACCATCCTGCGGATAAGGTTGATCGTTTCCCTGATCTTTGGTCCGCGATTGATAAAATCGCCAACAAAAACGGCCTTTCGTATTGGATGAGTATAGCAACCATCTTTCGATTGGTAACCTAATTTCTTCAGTAAGTTTTTAAGCTGATCGGCATGACCATGAACATCCCCTATAATATCGTACATAAAAAATTGCCCGAATAGTTTATTCGGGCAATTTAAATAAATTTTCAGAAAGAATTTACTTCAGGCAGGAATGAAAACTAAAAGCCTGACAAATAAACCGGCAATTACCAGAAATAGATATAGAATGCCAAAGTGATAGTCAGGATAATTGCAGAATGTATTATATCCCAATGGTTCCAGCTGGCACGTGTTGCGGCTTTATCTTCAGCACTTGCCGAACCTAAAGTAATGCCTCGGAGCTGCAATTCGGTTGCCGGAGCGGTAAACCGGCTCACTATCATTATAACCAGCATTGAAAATACTAACATTCCACCACAAAAGAACAGCCAGTTGGTATCGTAAAACAGGTTATAAAAAGGATCGTTTACGCCTTTTTCAGCTGCCCATGTTTTAACATCGGTATAACCGGCATCTGTTGCGGTAGTCGAATAATAAACCTTGGCACCAAGGCGCATAATACCAACAATAAACCCGGAAATCATACCCCACATACCACCTTTCGGTGTTGGGCGTTTGGATAAAATACCCAGAAGGAATGCAGCAGCGATTCCAGGAGCCAGAACTGATTGTACATCCTGCAGGTAAGTATAAAGCACACTACCAATACTCTTCATTATCGGAATCCAGAGCATACCCAATACTACGATCACTACGGTTGCTATACGACCAACCTGCAGTAATTTTGTTTCAGATGCAGCGGGTTTGTATTTTTTATAGAAATCGATGGTAAAAAGCGCTGCCGATGAATTAAATAAAGAAGCCAGTGAACTCATCAATGCGGCCAGTATTCCGCATACTACCAATCCTTTTAAACCAGCAGGGAGCAATTTGGTTACCAGAGTTGGGAATGCAGCGTCGGCAGAAGATAAAGTGAAAACTTCGCCGTTAATAACTACTCCTTTTTGCACCATTGCGAAAGCAATCATACCGGGAATCAGGAAAAGGAAAACCGGAGTTAGCTTCAGATAAGCACCAAAAATGGCCCCACGCCGGGCTTCCTGTTCGTTTTTTCCTGAAAGTACACGCTGTACAATAAACTGATCGGTACACCAATACCAGAAACCGATGATGGACGATCCAACAAATACACCAAACCATGGAAAATCCGGATCGCCATTATTACGGATCAGGTTTGTCATGGTATCACCATATTCATTTACAACTTTGGCACTTGTTGCCGCCAGCACTTCATCCCAACCACCAACTGCCCGTAATCCGAGGACTACAATCACAATCGATCCCAGCAATAGTATGGGCGTTTGCAGGACCGAAGTATAAAGTACAGATTTCATGCCGCCGATAACGGTGTAAATAGCTGTCAGAAGCACTAATCCAACGGCTGAAATCCAGAAGAAATCAATACCCCACATTTGCTCAATTCCAAATACTTCTTTAAAAACCAAACCACCGGCATAAACCGTAACTGCAACTTTAGTAAGCACATAACTTACCAAAGAAATTAACGACAGAATGGTCCTTGATTCCGGATTGTACCTTCTTTCCAGGAATTCAGGCATGGTAGTGACCATACTTCGCGAGTAAAACGGAACAAAGACCCATCCTAAAATCAGGATCATCCAACCCTGGATTTCCCAGTGGGCCATCGCCATACCACTGGAAGCACCGGCACCTGCCAGGCCAATAAGGTGTTCAGAACCTATGTTCGATGCAAAAATAGAAGCACCGATTGCGAGCCAGGAGGCATCGCGACCAGCTAGGAAGTAATCGCCCGAGCTACTTTGTTTCTGTTTGAACACATATACAATTATTCCGATCAGTGCCAGAAAAAATAGTCCAATAACAATCCAGTCAAGTGTTCCCATTTAGTTTGATTTTTGTAGTTTAAAATAAGATATATTTGTTTTTCATCGTTTAATCTAATTCAATCAATCACTAAAACTTTACAATCCTTTCGATGTCCTTTTCTGCCTGATCACTTTTAATACGGTAGTAAAAAGCACCTTTCCTAGATTCAGAAACATCTTTAACACTCAGTTTTTCGAGCACCCCATGCGAAAGTATTTTTTTTCTGAAATTTCCAGGATCGAATTCACGCTGAAAAATTGCTTCGTACAGTTTTCGCAACTGTATCAGTGTAAACATTTCAGGTAACAATTCTCTTCCGCATAAACTATATCCGGCTTTTTGCTGAAGTTTCACCAATGCTTTTCCGAACATTTGCTGATGGTCGAAAATAAGCTTCGGTAGCTTTCTGATTGGCACCCAATAAGCGCCATTTTCCTTTACACGTTCTTCATCATGCAAGTCAATTCGTATCAGCGCGTAATACGCCAAACTGATTACCCTTGCTTCCGGATCACGGCTCGGTTCAGAAAAGGAAGCTACCTGCTCCAAAAATATCTGCTCCAGTCCGGTGGTTTGTTTCAGGATGCGCGCTGCGGCCTCATCAGCCGATTCATTGTCCTGTACAAAACCACCCAACAGCGACCAATTTCCCTTGTATGGTTCGAAGCTTCGCGGATAGAGCAATAGTTTTATTTCCTCCTCCTGATAACCCAATATCACACAATCAACCGCAACGTAATGCTGCGGATGTATTTTATACAATCCCATAGAAATGAATCAGTAATAATATCGGCTAAAGTATAAAAGTATTTTTTACTTTTATAAACTGAAATCAAAAAAAAGTTGTTTTCTGTTGGAAAACAGCTTTTGACACTTATTCATTGATAAAACCAATTTGAGAGGGCAAGAAAAATGGCAGAAGAGAAAACTCTCCTGCCATTGTATGAAACTGAGCATGAATGTTTATTTCAACTCATACTAAACAGCAATATCTTTATTTACGTTCTTGCTTCCAATTAAAGCATAAAACAAGAGATAAGCAAGACCAGCAACAATTACCCAGTAACTAGGCATATAACCAGCGATATCGGCAACCCATCCCTGAAGTGCAGGAAGAATACCTCCACCGCAAACCATGACCATGAAAATTCCTGAAGCTGCTGCCAGATATTTTCCCAAACCTTCAACAGCAAGATTGAAAATACCACCCCACATAATCGAAGTACAAAGTCCTACTAATACAAGGAATGCAGCATTGATAGGAACTTCCAATAAACCAAATGAGGTTACACCAGCCACACTTTTCAATACAGGCAATGAAACCTGAATAGTGTTTGGAGTAAACATAGCCAACAGTACAAGCACCAGACCCAGTCCAGATGCAAAAGTGAGCATTGTTTTACTTGATACCTTTGCTCCTATTGAAGCTCCAACCAAACGGCCTATCAGCATCAGGAACCAATACGTACCTGCAACGAATCCTGCAGTAGTAGCATTCATTGGATTAGGAGTTTTCGCATCAACAAGGAAATAATTCAAAACACCGGGAGTGCCTACTTCAACTCCAACATAGACAAAAATTCCGATAGCCCCTAAAATGAAATGACGGAACTTCAAGGCACCAGACATCAGGGTTCCCATTGGTTCAGACGATTGCTGAGCGTGAGGTTCCGGAATATTTACAAAATACAATACAACAAATACGATCGCGAATACAGCCATTGCTGCATACATGAAGGGGAAAATATCAGTAATTCTGGCTTTTGCAGCATCTCCAATTAAAATACCAACGATCATTGGTGTAGCAGTAGCCATTACTGAGTTGAAAGAACCTCCAACCTGAATCAGCTGATTACCTTTATTACCACCACCGCCAAGCGTGTTAAGCATAGGGTTAACAACGGTATTCAACAAACACATAGAAAAACCTGCAACAAATGCGCCTGCAAGATAAACGGCAAAAGCTGAATCCTGCCCTGAATAACCAGAAAGATATTGGATACCTACTCCTACAAAGCCAACTGCAACAGCAATCAAGGCCGTTTTCTTGTAGCCTATTCTTTGGAGCAAAATACCGCTGGGAATACCCATTACTGCATATGCAATAAAGTTGGCTGCATTCCCAAGAAGTCCTAAGAAATTAGTTACTTCAAATTGGCTCTTTAACACAATACCCATCGGGGCTGCCAGATTTGTTACGAACGATATCATACCGAAAAGTAAGATCATCATAAAGATCGGCAATGCATAACTTTTTTTGTCTTGAGTCATAATTTAAGTAAATTAGTTTATTAATGTATGATTTAATGATTGTGTTGTATATTTCAGTTTGAGTTCCCGAAAGTGCGAAAAATAAAATTCATTTACAAATCAAGTTTTATTGATCCTTTTGCACGGATAAACAATTTGTGGCATTTCCCTTCGCCATAAACATGTTCGAGTGTCTCTACATATTTATCAAGCAAGTCCTGAGGTACAAATGCCTGAATGGTTCCACCAAATCCACCTCCGTGAACGCGCCATGCGCCTTTTCCTTTCAATACCATTTCGCTCAAAGCCAAAGCCAGCGAAACCACCTGGTCGTCTTTATGAACAACATCGAAAATATTCTGATTGTACATGTAAGAACTGTATCCCGATTCGACCACCATTTTCAGGAATGACTGAAAATCGTTGTTTTCAAGGGCAGCTACTTGTTCAACAACACGTTGGTTGTCGCCCTGGAAGTGATAGGCACGAAGGATTGCCCTATCTCCGGTTATTTTACGGATTTCGGGAATTTTGTCAACAATCTGTTCCAGAGTTACTTCTCTCAAAACTTTAGCGCCAAGCACGGCTGCAACTGCCTTCATTTCTGTTGGAAGAGATGCATATTCTGCCTGTGATGCAGCATCGTCATGCCCGCCGCCAACATCGGTAATTACCAATGCGAACCCGGTTGAAACGAAATCAAAGTCAACTTCTTTAACGATGGGTTTCGAAGGATCTTCAAAATCGATGGTAATTAAACCACCAACCGAGCACGCGGTTTGATCCATCAGGCCACAAGGTTTCCCGAAGTAATTATTTTCAGACCATTGACCGATGATCGCATTTTCGACACCGCTCATTTTTCCATCGTTGAATAAATGATTTACAATGGCCCCAACAAGCACTTCGAATGAAGCCGAAGAACTCAGACCAGAACCTTTTGGAACACGCCCTTCGATGCATGCGTCAAAACCTCCAATTTCGTATCCCTTTTCTTTCATACGGGCACAAATACCTTTTACCAAAGATGATGAGGTATAGAATTGAGATTCGTCAATTTCCAGCTCCGAAAGGTCAACCTGAAATTCAGGATATCCTGCTGATTTAATACCGATTGTATTAGTTCCGTTTTTTGCTGCAACCGCAATCATGTCAAGGTTAACAGCCCCGGCCAACACACGTCCGTAGTTATGATCGGTGTGGTTTCCGCCAATTTCGGTACGTCCGGGCGAGCTGAACAATGCAACATCATCCGTTCCGTAAACTGTCTGAAATTCATTCATCAAGCCAGCATAACGATCAGCCTGTTCTTTCAGTACAACTTCATTTACACCATATAATTCCTGAAACAATGGATTTTCTCCATTGGCAATCTTTTCGATTAAAGCATTAATTTTTGCCATAATTTTTTTGAGTTTAATTATTTATTGGTTTGTTTCTTATAATGTATATCAGATAAGTCGCGCAATCTTTGGGCTGCCTGTTCCGCAGTTATATCGCGTTGCGGCGTTGCCAGCATTTCGTATCCGACCATAAATTTCTTTACTGAAGCAGAACGCAACAAAGGCGGATAAAAATGCATGTGGAGGTGCCATTCCGGATAATCTTTTCCATTGGTTGGCGCTTGATGAAGACCTGCCGAATAGGCAAACGAAACTTCAAAAAGGTTATCGTATTTTATCGTCAACTTCTGGTAAATATCGGCCAAAGATGTTCTTTCAGAATCAGTTAACAAGGAGATATTCTGAACCTGACGTTTGCTGACGATCATGGTTTCGAAAGGCCAAACTGCCCAATACGGAACAAGTGCAACAAAATGCTCATTCTCGACCAGAATGCGATCTTTTTTTGCGAGTTCAGCTTTCAGGTAATCGCCTAACAGTGTTGTCCCATGTTTTTCGAAATATTCCTTTTGTGTTTTTGATTCTTTTTCGGGTTCGGCCGGAACGGAGGACGATGACCAGATTTGTCCGTGCGGGTGCGGATTTGAGCAGCCCATGATCGCACCTTTATTTTCAAAAATCTGCACATAATTGATCATTTCATTCTCGCCCAGTACTGCAAATTCATCGCACCAAACATCAACAACCTTCCTAATGTCGGCAACTTCCATTTCAGGAATTGTCATACTGTGGTCGTCGCTGAAGCAAATTACCTTGCAAATGCCGGTTTCGCTTTTTGCCTGAAAAAGATTTCCTTCATCAACATTTCCGGAAGGAGAACCGGTTAATAAGGCACTGAAATCGTTTGTAAACACGAAGGTTCCTTTGTATTGAGGATTAAACTTCCCTCCTGCCCTTTCGTTTCCTGCGCATAAATAGCAAGTCGGGTCGTAAATCGGACGTTCGTCAGAAACAGTTTTTTCAACTTGACCCTGCCACGGCCTTTTTGCCCTGTGGGGCGATACTAAAATCCAGTCGCCTGCTAATGGATTAAATCGTTTGTGCGGGTGTTCTTCAATATTAAATTTACTCATAATAAATACTTTTCTAACTGGTAGGTACTGGTGGGTAAATATAGGTCATTCCTCCGTTTCTGAACAGTCGGAATATGTGTTTAGAAACATGTTACAATGAATTTCGCCTAATTAGTGAAGAATGGTTTCTGATTTTCTCAGTGCTCCTTTCCTGAATCATTCTGGTCAGAGTCTGCCCCATCAAATTAAAATCGGTTGAAATGGTGGTGATTCCTCCGGCCACCACTTCTTTCAGAACGGTATCATTAAACGAAACAACCCCGGCATCTTTTCCCAATTCAAGATTTTTTTCAGCAGCCATTTTTACAAGGCGTACCAGATTTCGGTCAGACGGCACAAAATAGGCTTCTCCCCTTTTCATTTCCTTGTTCAGCACATTCCTGATAATTTCAAACTGGAAACCTTTTTCCTTACAAAACCTCTGAAAACCAATCATTCGTCCTTCGGGTTCTTTTCCGCCGGGGAAAATCATGATCAGTTTGGTATATTTCTGAAGCAGGTCAGAACCTTCCACCAATGCATCGTAAACATCCTGTTCAAAATCCTGATAAACAACTGGGTAATCCAGAAGATCAGCCTTTAACCGGTCGAGGATATAAACCTTTTCCTTCGGGAGCTTCGAGATAACATCAACGGTATCATCAAAAGTTGCAGGCATGATCACATACGAAGTGTATTTACCGATACTTTCAGAAATAAGATCTCTAAATACCTGATAATTAAAATGATGAAAATAAATATCAACGTTCGATTTCGCATCCAGGCTATTCAGCACCGAAGTATATAAATCTTCTTTAAAAGCATTAAGTTCGTCAAAAAGAACGAAAATCTTCTGGTCAAGATTAATCTCAACACTATTGATATAGTACCCTTTTCCGGGAATGGAATTGATGATGCCTTTCGCTTTTAATTCGTTGAATGCCACCATCACAGTATCGCGCGATAATTCAAATTCAACGCAAATCTGGTTCAGCGAAGGAATTTTATCGCCCAATTTAAGTTCTCCGATAGAAATGGCTGTGTAAATTGAATTGATGATTTGGCGGTATTTGGGAATACCAATGGAATCATCAATTTGAATATTCTTCACTCTTTTAAGTTTTAGTTTGATTAAACAGTTTTCAAAAATAACAATTAATCGAAACAAAATACACAACCAGTACCCACCAGTCTGATAGAAAAAATTAAATTTGTAAGCAGAAAGACAAAAAAGTGATCAGTGGCCAGTCTCAGTTAGCAGAAAAAGAAAAAACCTAACTTTAAATAAAAGATTCAAAACTCAAAATTTAACTAAAATATACCAAAATGAAAATCACAAAATCCCTTTTTGGGAAAACAAATGAAGGTGTTGAAGCTGACTTATTTACTTTGTCGAATGAAAACCAGGTAACAGTTAAAATAACAAATTACGGGGCGATCATCACCTCGATTGAAACTCCGGATAGAAACGGAGTTTTGGCCAATATTGCCTTAGGTTTCGACAAGTTAGAAGATTACCTGAGCCCTGAATATGTGGGAAGTTATCCGTATTTCGGTGCAATTTGTGGCCGCGTTTGCAACCGGATTGCAGAAGGCAAATTTACTTTGGATGGTAAAAACTATTCGCTGGCGGTAAATAATGGCCCGAACCATCTGCATGGTGGTTTGGTTGGCTACGACAGAAGGCTGTGGACTGCCAAAACCATTGATGAAAGCG
>JANONW010000099.1:0-10800 GCA_031421065.1 Prolixibacteraceae bacterium | reverse complement strand
CCTCTTATCAACCTGATAAATTCCTCCCTCGTTGCAACACGTTCGAAAGCGCCGGTAAAGTCGGAAGTTGTAGTGGTCGAATTCTGTTTCTGCACGCCGCGCATTTGCATACATAAATGTTGCGCTTCGATTACAACGGCAACTCCCAGCGGATTAAGCGTATTCTGGATACATTCTTTTATTTGGGTGGTCAGTCGTTCCTGAACCTGAAGCCGGCGGGCATACGCGTCAACCACACGGGCAATTTTACTTAATCCGGTAATATAACCATTCGGGATGTACCCAATATGAGCCTTTCCGATAAAAGGTAACATGTGGTGTTCGCACATCGAATAAATTTCAATGTCTTTTACAATTACCATTTGCCGGTAATCTTCCTTAAACATGGCCGATCTCAAAATTTCCTCAGGATCCTGCTCATAACCCTGAAGCAGGAATTGCATGGATTTGGCCACGCGCGAGGGTGTTCTCTGTAAGCCTTCACGGTCTGCATTTTCGCCCAACAGTTCGAGGATACTCCTGTAATGTTCGCTTAATTTTTCAGTCGTCTCCGGATCATATTTTTCTAACTTCCGGTAGCTTCCGTCTTTTCCGTTTAGTGTAAATTCCATTTCAAATTCCTTTCTATAAATAAAATGTCCAGCTCACGCAACCACAAAGGTAACATGTTCAGTCTTACTTATTAGTCTTCAGAATTTTTTTTATCTTGAAATTGCAACCGCTTAACTTATACGCACAATCGAAACACGATTTTGATTGCTGGGCGCTTCAGCAGAAAAAGCAGCCTTTCTTCTGGTCGGGATTGAAGCTTTTCAATGTATTTGGGCCCAATGAGTACCACAAAGATCGCATGGCATCTGTCATTTTACAGGCTTACAATACAATTTCAGAAACAGGCAGAATGGATCTTTTCCGTTCACATCATACAGATTTTAATGATGGTGAACAGTCTCGAGATTTTATTTATGTGGAAGATGTGGCCAAAGTGATCCTGTTTTTCATGCACCACCGGAATAATTCTGGAATTTACAATGTGGGTACCGGTGAGGCCCGTACTTATCTGAGCCTGACAAAAGCTGTTTTTAAGTCGATGAAGCTGGACGAGAAGATTGGTTTTGTTGATACTCCGGAAGATTTACGCGGCAAATATCAGTATTTTACCTGCGCCAACATTCAGAAATTGAAAAACATCGGTTACGACGAATCATTTTTTAGCCTTGAAGAGGGCATTGACGATTACGTTCGGAATTACCTGATGAAGGGAAGCTGTTATTAGACCTGCCTTGTAAACACCCAATTATTTTCCTTCGATAACTGATTATTGAAGTAATAACCTTCCGGAGTTTGAAAAGCGACATTGGGCAAATTGCCTGGCAGACTGGAGTTGATCCTGACCGAACCGGGGCGAACAAATTTGGCTGCGTGTGCAAGGATATAATAGGCCGGGTTGCGCGTTGCCAAGTTTCCATTAATGGTCTGAAAAGTTTGAACTGAAGTGTTTATGTTGGCGGTATTGTTGGCGGTTTTTGGGGTACAACTCAAAAGAAAAATGAGCAAATTGAAAAGTAAATTCATGGTTTTACGTATTGGTTGAGGAATAATCGTTGGATAATCTGCAGTGTTGATTTCGAGCCAGTCGCCGGCGTCAATCCAGCCCACATTCGCAATGCCTGAAACGTTCCGGGGAGTTGGAAATAAACCGGGCTATTATTTATTACACTTATTTTCTGCAATGCCGGGAATTGTGTCCCTGTTTCCGATTTCAATAAGTTACCATTGTACGATAATATAATGTCATCAACTGATTTAAGTTGTTGATCGACATTCAATACCAAGCCATAGTTTGAGTTGATGCTTTATTTTAAGTTCGTGCTGCGGTGCCTGCAAATCCTGAACTTTCCATCATGTATCCTTCCTGAAGCATCCATCCGCCCATTCCCATTCCCCGTAATATAATTTCGTTATCGTTGCCGTCAACAATGTATTTTCCTTTCTGGTGAAGGTATTGAGCCGAAACCAGTTGGGCCAGGAAAAAGAGAAGTAGCGTTAATCTTAGGTTTAGTTTCATTTTTTACTGAAAACATTTGTTGTCGAAAAACTTTATAGGTTCGCTGCAATTTTCGCCATCAACGGTCCACGTATTGCCTGATTGAAGGAGTTCGTCCATACAGCTTATTTTTCGTTTTTGCTGAATGGTTTCAATCTGTTTTTTCATTTCCTGATCGTAAACCGGCGCTTCAACACTTCGGATAACGCCCATGGCAACAGGAAATTCAGGAAGTGACATGTTTATAAGGGCTACCTGTAATCCGAGGTTATCATCTGTCGCATCATGAACAAGGATGTCTTCGCGGGTAATTCCGTTTTCACCGATTTTCACCACTTTAAGCCGACCGTTATCATAAATAAGCCCTTTGTCTTCCTGTTCGCCGAAAATCATTGGCTGGCCTTGTTTCAGAAATAGCTGGCGTTCGGCACGGAATTTCGGGTCGGAAATTAAATTGTGGACTCCATCATTGAAAATCACGCAATTCTGCAAAATTTCCACTATCGAAGTCCCTTTGTGAATTGCTGCATCTGACAATACTTCCTGTGTATGTTTTATGTTGTTGTCAACTGCACGGGCGAAAAAGGTACCACGTGAACCCAAAACCAGTTGTCCGGGAACAAACGAATCTTCGATGGTACCGAATGGAGATGTTTTGGTAATGATACCCCTGTCGGAAGTGGGCGAATACTGACCTTTGGTAAGGCCGTATATCTTGTTGTTGAAAAGAATTACGTTAAGGTCAATGTTGCGCCTTATCAGGTGAATGAAATGGTTTCCGCCAATTGCCAGTGAATCGCCGTCGCCGGTAATTACCCATACAGTTAAATCAGGATTTGCCGATTTAACTCCTGATGCAATAGCAGTTGCGCGTCCGTGAATGGAGTGAAATCCGTAAGTGCTCATATAGTAAGGGAACCTTGATGAACACCCAATTCCGGAGATAAAGGCAAAATCCTTGTGCGCGATGTCCATATCGGCCATTGTTTTTTGAACCGCGTTCATAATGGCATAGTCGCCACAGCCCGGGCACCAGCGAACTTCCGCAGCGCTTTTGAAATCTTTGGCAGTATAATTAAATTTTGTCATGTTTAAGCCTCCAGTAATTTTTCGAAATTTTCAACTAATTCATTCACAGAGAAAGGCAATCCTTTCATCTTGTTTACCTGATAGTAATGGAATCCAGGTACTTTATCGCGTAAATAGCTGGCAAATTGTCCCAGGTTTAATTCGCACACGACGATCTTTTTAAATTTGCTGAAAACTTCAGCCGTATTTTTAGGAAGTGGTTTGATGTAATTGAAGTGGGCCAGGCTAACGTTTTTTCCGGCTTCCTGCATAACGATGACAGAACTTATCATGTGTCCGTAGGTTCCTCCCCATCCGATCACCAGCAAATCACCTTCAGATTCACCTTCAACTTTAAGTTCAGGGATCATGTCAACTACTTTTTCGACTTTGGCTGCCCTGATTATGCTGTTGCGCTGATGGGTATCAGGATCATGGCTAACCGTTCCGGCGGCATCTTTTTCCAATCCACCGATGCGATGTTCGAATCCTTCCATTCCGGGAATTGCCCATTCGCGTGTAAAAGTTTCAGGATCGCGGTTGTATGGTTTGAACATTTCAGGATTAGTGGCTTTTCGGGGCGTAATCGTTGGCAATTCATCCATCGAAGGGACACGCCAAGGTTCGCTGCCGTTGCCAAGGAAGCCGTCGGTCAGTAATACAACTGGCACCATTCGTTCGAGTGCAATTTTTGCTGAAAGATAGGCGTAATAAAAACAATCGGATGGAGTACTTGCAGCAAGCACGACCAATGGGCTTTCACCGTTCCGTCCATACAATGTTTGCATAAGATCGGCTTGTTCGGTTTTGGTCGGAAGTCCGGTTGATGGGCCACCACGTTGAACATTTACCACTACCAATGGTAATTCTGTCATTACAGAAAGGCCCAATGCTTCAGATTTTAAAGCAAAACCGGGGCCTGAAGTGGTGGTTATTGCCAAACGGCCTGCAAATGCTGCTCCAATGGAAGTACAGATTCCTGCAATTTCGTCTTCGGCCTGAAAGGTTTTAACCCCGAGGTCCTTTCTTTCGGCCAAAGCCTGTAAAACATCGGTGGCAGGTGTAATAGGATAGGAGCCAAGGAAAAGTTCCAACCCGGCTTTTTCTGCAGCAGCAATAAAACCCCATGCTGTAGCATAATTACCGTTAATATTCCGGTAAAGACCTTTTTCTATCGGGGCAGGATGTACAATGTACTGCGGTGTCGAATGTTGCAGGTTCTCCCCGTAATTGTACCCATCGTGCAATACTTTCAGGTTTGCTTCTGCAATCAGAGGACTTTTTTTGCCGAATTTCGACTGAATAAACCTTTCAATATAATCCAGCGGACGATCGAACATCCAGCAGATTAATCCAAGGGCAAACATGTTTTTGCAACGTAAAACACTCTTGTTGTCAAGTTCGAGATCCTTCAGGCTTTCTTTGGTCAGGCTGGTAATCGGAACCGGAATCTGGACAAAATCTTCGAGATTTAATTCGGCAAAAGCATCGTGTGTTTTATACTGAGCTTTTTCAAAATTCTTTTCACTGAACGAATCGACATCAAAAATAATTGAGGCCCCCGGATTTAAAAATGCCGCATTAGCCTTTAGTGCTGCCGGGTTCATTGCAACCAGCACATGGGCCAAATCGCCGGGAGTATTAATTTTCTTTTTTCCTAATTGTACCTGAAACCCGGAAACTCCTCCCACTGTACCCTGCGGGGCCCGGATTTCGGATGGATAATCAGGGAAAGTCGAGATGTCGTTTCCAAATAGCGCTGAAGTGTCCGAAAACAAGGTGCCTGTCAACTGCATTCCATCGCCCGAATCACCTGAAAACCGAATGGCTACTTCTTCGAGTTCTATTACTTTTGTGTTTTTCATTCCATTTTTTTTGAGTTATTAAACATATCTCCAGTTTGTTCACCTAAAACCCGTCACAGCGTGTTTGCGATGATATATTTATTAATATGGATCGTTCAGGGTAAGGTATCTTACAAATGTGCATTTGAAGTAATGAAACCTAACTGCTTTTCTTTATAAGTTGATTATTTTTTAAAACGCAGCAAAAATAACCATTATTTAATAAGTCCGGTAGGATGGGCATAATTATTTATTTGCTATTTCACCTTCAGATTACAGCTCTTTTTATTGAAATCTATGTGACTATGTGTTTCATAATATCTGGTGCCAGAGCCTTTTTCTTATCTTTGCCCGTTCATATTTAGGATTTCAGAAAATGGCACTTATAAAATCTCTTTTAGGTAAAACTCCGGTGTTTGGCGAAAATTGTTTCCTGGCCGAAACTGCTGTAATTATAGGCGATGTGGAAATTGGAAACGATTGCAGTATCTGGTACGGAGCCGTCCTTCGCGGCGATGTTCATTACATCCGTTTAGGTAACAATACCAATGTGCAGGACAATGCAGTGATTCATGCCACTTACCAAAAGTCGCCCACCAATATTGGGAATAACGTAACAATTGCCCACGGGGCGATCGTTCATGGATGTACCATTCATGACAATGTGATGATCGGGATGAATGCTGTTGTGCTGGATGATGCGGTGATCGAAAGCAACAGCATCATTGCAGCCGGATCGGTGGTCAGCAAAGGGACACATGTTGAAAGTGGTACTGTTTACGCTGGTATCCCGGCAAAAAAAATAAAAGACATCAGTCCAGAATTGCTGGAAGGCGAAATAAAACGCATCGCCAAAGCTTACGGAATGTATTCGGGATGGTATAAATAGGATACGGGTTGCGCGGTACGGGTTTCGGATTAGGCTTTTGATGATCTGATCCAGGTTGATAAGGAAAGCGGGAAACCCCTTCCGGAATCTCCCGCTTTGTATTTTATTGCTCCCTTCGATCCCGAGTACTCGCGCTCAGGGAGCGGCTCTTCTGTCTTCGGACTTCTGCCTTTTTTATTCGTAAATTACCTTCGCTTTTTCAACCGATTTTTCTCCCGGTCTTAATGGACAAATCCGGAAACTGTAATTGTATGCTTTTTCTCGCAGGCGATATTGGTCGTGTGTCCATGCTCCCCAGCTGTCATCGCCACCAACACCCATTTGTTTGTAATCGATGTTAATTGAAGTCAGGTCGCGGGATTTCACATCAATAGTATGTCGGCGAACCATTTTCTCTCCTTCTTTTACGCGTCCATCGGTACGTGCGGGCGACTCAAAATCTTCCATAATCTGGTGGTGCGCGCTTGCAGAGATTAAAGGTGAGCCGATAAACTGAAGGCCAAGCCCATCTTTGTTAGCAATGCTCATCCAGCGAACATCAATTTTGTTCCCGTTCTCCTGCGGACGGATGTATGCAAAATACTGGTCGGCAACTGAGCCAGAATATAACCCAACCAATGCACTGGTAAAGCGGTCCTGATACGATTCGTGAGGCCCGCGGCCCAACCAGCTCATTTGGTCGAATTCACGCGGCATCACCAGGTTTACCCCAAAGCGAACGATTTCAGGAAGGGAATCTTTCATCATTTTAAAGCTGTTGTTTACCACCACTTCGCCTGTTCCAAGCACGGTATAGCTCGAATTGTAATTGGCAATCACCTGGTTCTTTTCGTTGTTCAGATCGAAATTGAAATTGACTACCACTTCGTTACCAACCTGTTTATAGGTTGCCGATCTAACTGTTTTCTGTTCTCCGGCTTTTCTCCAAACCCGGCTGCGTTTATCCAATTCGTTCCCGAAATCATTGTCAATAGGTGCGCGCCAGAAATTCGGGACAGGTCCGGTCAGCAGCATTTCTTTGCCATCCAGTTGAAAGCTTTTCAGGGTAGCTTCATCTTTGCTGAAGTTGATTTTGAACCCTTTACCTTCAACTCTGATCAGATTCCCTTCTTCTTTCGAAGTAACTGCGGGCAAATCTTTGGTAGAACTTAAAACAGCTTTTTTGCTGAAAGGAAGCAGGAATTGTTCGTAAGCCAGTTGTATTCCGGCGGGCAAAATACCTTTCAGGTTCTTAAGTTTGGCCGAAATATTCAGGAAATATTCGGTTGCTGGCTGTGCATCCACTTTTACGTCCAACTGAATCTTTTTACTTGTATTCGGAGCTAAATCCAAATCTGTTATTTCTCCTGATTTCAATACCTGTCCATCAGCAACCACTTCCCAATTGAATGTAAATTCAGAAAGGTTGGTAAATGAATACTTGTTCAGGATTTCGATTTCGCCATTGTTTAGGTTCACAGCTTTAAAACCGATGTGCTGATAAACTTTGCCTACTTCAATCACAGTTGGTTTAATGGTGCGGTCGGGATTGATCAGACCATTCAAACAGAAATTGCCATCAGTAGGAAGTGTGTCACCACCAAGATCTCCACCATAAGCCCAGAATTTATTGCCCTGATCATCTTTGGTGAGAATTCCCTGATCGACCCAATCCCAGATAAAACCGCCCTGTAAAGAAGGATATTTTTCAATTACATCCCAGTAATCCTGAAGGTTCCCAACGCTGTTGCCCATTGCGTGGGCATATTCACATTGAATGTATGGTTTGGTCGGTTTGCCTTTGGCGTAGTCTTCCATGTTTTTTATCCGGGCATACATGGGGCAAACAATATCGGTATTTGCCCCGCCATGAGCTTGTTCGTATTGAACCGGGCGGCTCTGGTCAACCGATTTCAGGTAGGCATAAGTGGCTTCGAAATTTACCCCGTTGCCGGCTTCGTTGCCCAGTGACCAGATGATTATTGAAGGTTGGTTTTTGTCGCGTTCGAACATATTGCGTGTGCGGAACAGGTGTGCATCTTTCCAAACCGGATCTTTGGCCAGCGATTTTGAGCCATAACCCATTCCGTGCGATTCAATGTTGGCTTCATCGATAAGGAAAAGTCCGTATTGGTTGCACAGTTCGTACCAGCGTTCGGGTTGCGGGTAGTGTGCGGTGCGCACAGCATTGATGTTATGCGATTTCATCAGGAGAATATCTTTCAGCATGGTTGCTTCATCCTGATAATGGCCGGTGATATCGTTGTGCTCGTGAATGTTTACGCCTTTTAAATAGATGGCAACACCGTTCACCAGCAACTGTGCATCTTTGATTTCGATGGTGCGGAAACCTACATCCTGACGAAGAACCTCGATGATCTTACCAGATTCGTCTTTCAGCGTAATAAGAAGTTGGTACAAATTCGGATTTTCGTCAGTCCAGGGTTTTGCTGAAGGAATATTTGCATTCATGTTAACTGAAACCGGTTGAGCTGCTGTTTGTACTGCCTGACTCATTTCAGCAACTTTGTTTTCGCCATCCATTAAAACAGCTTCGATAGTTACCAAAGGTGTAGTTTGGGCAGAGTTGGCCACTTCAACATCCAGTTTAAATTCGCCATCCTGATAATTATTTACCAACGGCGACGAAACGCGGTAATCACGAATGTGCTGTGGGTTGCGGGCCATCAGGAACACATCGCGGGTCATTCCGCTCATTCTCCAGAAATCCTGGTCTTCAAGGTAACTTCCATCGCTCCAGCGGTAAACTTCAACAGCCAGTGAGTTTGTTCCTTTCTTCAGGTATTTGGTGATGTTGAATTCGGCGGGAGTTTTGCTGTCTTCGCTGTAACCAACCATTTGTTCGTTAACCCAAACATACATGGCCGAACTTACCGCGCCAAAATGAAGGATGATATCCTGTCCTTTCCAGTTTTCAGGAATAGTAAAAGTTCGTTTGTACGAACCAACCGGGTTATAAAACTTTTGAATAGTGGGAGGTGTTGCTTCGTGCGGGTACCTGATGTTGGTATAAATCGGCACGTCAAAACCCTGCATTTCCCAGTTTCCCGGAACCTGAATGGTAGTCCAGTCTTCGGTGTCATAGTCGTCTTTGAAAAAGTAGAACGGGCGTACGTAGGGTGTGTGCGACAGTTTAAATTCCCATGTTCCGTTCAGCGGTTGAATGAAAGGCGATTTCCAGATGTCGGTTTGCAACGCTTGCTCTGCTGTGGCATAAGGAATAAAGTAGGCACGTGGCGCTTCCCGGTTAATTTCAGAAATAGCCGGGTTTTCCCAGTCGTGCGGGGTCTTTACCTCAAAAGGTACATTTTCGTACTTGCTTTTACACGAACTAGTTGCAAAGATTGTGGCAAAAACTATTAATAATAAGTACTTCATAAAAAATTGATTTAAGTTAGAAAAATGGCAATTATTTTATGCCCACCGGTAGGAACTGGTAGGCATGCAAAAATGAGTATTTTTCTTTGGATTGGCAAGAGAATCGATCAGATTTGTATTCAGGTATAAAAGTTTGTTAATTTTGTTGCCTAAAATTTGAGAATAATGAAACTTGAAATACATTCTAAGGCGAAAGCTTTGATTTTTGATCTGGACGGAACCTTGTCTGATTCGTTGCCGGTACATATTGCCAGTTGGCATTCGGTATGCGAAAAGCTGAATTGTACGTTTGACGAACGCATTCTGGTTGAAATGACCGGAGCTCCAACAATCAGTTTTGCCGAACGAATCAAACGGGAACAAAACCTGGAAATTGATGCGGACGAATTGGTTGCAATGAAACAACATGAGTTTTGGAAGAATGTCAATCAGATTAAACCGCACGGTGCAGTGATTGATTTGATGAAAAATGCCCATGGTAAAATCCCGATGGCTGTGGGAACAGGTGCCAGCCGGCAAAGTGCAATGCTTCAGATGCAGGAATTAGAGATTGATCATCTGTTCGATTTTATCGTGACTGCCGATGATGTTGAAAGGCATAAACCGGAACCTGATACTTTTCTGAAATGTGCTGAATTAATGAATGTTGAACCACAGTTTTGCCAGGTTTTTGAAGATGGCGAACTTGGAATGCAGGCTGCACAAACTGCTGGGATGTTGTTGACCGATGTCCGTCCGTTTGTGGCCGATCCGTTTGCTGATGTGGAATCCATTAACTGATTTTCAATAAAGTCGCGCCAGGGTTCTTGAAGCCGCTATGCCGATGGGGCTGACCGCTTACGCACTTTGTATTAAGTATAAATTAAATACCGAATTTGCATCAAGGGCAGTTGTATTAAGTACTTTGCTTGCTTTGTTCAGTATGATCATATCGCTCAGAATGATCTGTTCTTGCTGTTCGATGCCGGCAATGTGTTCTGAAAAGTTAACAGAATCAACCAGGCAAATCGTTCCGCTCAGCTCAAACAAGCGGTTTAGCTCCAAATCATTATAAAATGGTACTATAATCGGGCCGGGGTCGGCAATTCCGGTGGTTTCAATGATTAACTGTTCCAGATGATCGTGCTTTCTAATCAGTTCCTGAAGTGTCATTGCAAATTCATTGAAAATAGTGCAACAAATGCAGCCATTGTTCAATTCAATGATACTTTCAGGTTTATAGTCGGTTATTAGCCTCGAATCGATGGAAGTATCCCCGAATTCGTTTTCTATCAGGCCGATTTTAACCCCTTCGTTTTGTAATTCTACTTTACCAAATTGAAAAAAGAGACTGTTTGTTTTGTTATATTACTAATTATTAATATCTTAGAGTAATTATTAACGCATTCTGATTGTTTTGACAATGAAGCCAAAACGAGCAGATAAAAAAAAATTTTCTAACAAAGCCCAATACAGCAATTTCTATAGAAATAGTCTTAGTACGCTTATTTACAGCAGGTACAATGATTTATTCAGGGTGTACACAAGGAGCTGTACGCATGTTGCGGAAGAGTATTTGTCGGGGCTGCTACAAT
>JANONW010000098.1:0-1590 GCA_031421065.1 Prolixibacteraceae bacterium | reverse complement strand
AGCTCAGGCGTCCCGCACCAAACACGGTAAATGCCAATAGCCCACCCGCAATCGCGAAATTTTTCATCAGCATGATCTGCTGCATCTGGTCAGCACCTGCGTGGAATATTAGCCCAGCGATGATGCAGAACCCCGCCAGTAACAACGCCACCAGCCGAGTCTGAAAGCCGAGTAGCAAAGCGATTCCCCCACCCAATTCCAGCGCGATCACCAGAGGAAGGAGCGCGCCTGGCACACCCATCGCTGCCATATAGCCTTGCGTTCCCGCATATCCCGCTCCGAGCTTGCTGATCCCGGCACCGATGAAAATGGACGAAGCCATTAGCCGCGCAGCCACCGATAACACCGCACTCACAGCGGGTGTGTTGACCAGATTTGCGATGTTGCCATTGAACTGCTTGAAAATAGTGGTCGTGCTCATGTCATGCTCCTTTTGGATTAAGTTAATCAGGCAAAATGTCCATTGTTAAAATCATTCAGCGCTTGATGAATTTCCTGCTGTGTATTCATGACAAACGGCCCGTATTGCACTATGGCTTCATTCAGCGGTTTGCCTGCCACCAGGATCAGGCGCGCATCTTTAGTGGCAGAAATTTTCACGGTATCCGCACCCTGCGTATTGCTCAATATGCCCATGCGTTGCGATGCAACTTGCACATCATCCACCATCACTGCCCCCCGATAAACATAGATAAAAGCATTGTGTGTATCCGGCAGCCTAGTCGAAAATTCAGCACCAGCAGGCATGTGAATATCGAGATACAGCGGCTCAGTAATCTCGCGTGTCACCGCACCCGTCACGCCGTTGCTGCTCCCTGCGATCACACGCACCGTCACCCCTTGCGCGCTGACAAATTCTGGGATCTCGGCGCTGGGAATATCGCGATACCACGGCGCGCCCATCTTGTGCTGCGACGGCAGGTTGAGCCAAAGCTGGAAACCTTCCATCACACCATCTTCTTGCTCTGGAATTTCAGAGTGAATCACCCCGCGACCCGCAGTCATCCACTGCACACCGCCATTTTCCAGCAGCCCTTCATGGCCCGCGCTATCCCGATGCCGCATACGACCGGCCAGCATGTAGGTCACCGTCTCAAAACCGCGATGCGGATGATCCGGGAAGCCGGCAATGTAATCGTCTGGTTTATCGCTGCCGAAAGCATCCAGCATCAGGAATGGGTCGAGACGCTTTTGCAACTTGCCGGACAGCACACGGGTCAGCTTCACACCTGCGCCGTCGGAAGTGGCGACACCCTCGACGATGCGCTCGATGCCGCGTGATTGATGTTGTACGACTGTAGTGATGTTGTTCATGATGATTCCCTCCGTTGTCAGAAAGTAGGTGCATCATAGTCGGCTCAAAAAAATAGATAAAGAGGGGTAACTGGGATAGACTGTCTTACAAATGGAACAAATAAAACCTCTGGCAAATGGAACAAATAAAACCTCTGGCAAATGGAACAAACTAATATCTCTGCCGATGACTATATCCTGTTCGTTACCATCGTCGAACAAGAGAGCATGGTGCGCGCTGCTGAGCATCTAGTCATGCCCAAAGCCACTGTTTCGCGGCGTCTGGCCAACCTGGAG
>JANONW010000097.1:0-3056 GCA_031421065.1 Prolixibacteraceae bacterium | reverse complement strand
TGGTTGTAAAATCTGTAGGAATAATAAGAGCCACTGGTATAATAGGATTGATAAACCTTACATACAATCTGTTTAGATTTGAGCAAGTCAAAAGGCTGGATTTGTGTAAGGCGTAATATATTGTTAGTTAGTTAGTTAGTTAGTTAGTTGCGAAAAAAATGTGAGAAACTTTGATTTTCAGAACAAAAATCAAAAAAATAAATTGTAATATTACATTACTTTTTCGGCACAGATATTGCATTACTTTTTCGGCACAGATTTAAACGGGTTCGATTTTGTGTCTTGAAAAAGTTTAGAAAATGAATTTTTAGAACCCACCTATATCACAATTTTTATTAAAATAAAATGAAACTAAAAAAAATGCTACCAATCATAGCAATGCTATTGATTGTATTAATGGCCGGTTGTAAAAAGGAAGAGGATATTCCCGGCGTGTCTCCAACGGTAACCTTAACAGACCCGTTAAACAATGTTACAGGAGTGCCCATCAACAAGCTAATCGTTATAACTTTTAGCAAAGCGATGAATCCTGCTACAGTTACCTCTTTAACTTACACGTTAAAGCAGGGAACAACTCCTGTTACAGGTGCCGTGGCTTATTCAGGTATGACAGCAATATTTACTCCGTCAGCCAACCTGGCTTACAGCAAAGTTTATACCGTAACGGTTACAACCGGAGCAAAGGATTTGGCTGGCAATGCTCTGGCTGCTAACTATACCTTTAGCTTTACCACCGGTGTTGGATCAGACATTTCGTTACCCCTGGTAAATTCAACTGACCCTCTCAACAACGCTACAGGTGTCGCGAATAACAAGGTAGTTGCAATAATTTTTAGTGAACCAATGGATCCATTAACGATCAACACTTCTACATTTACCTTAAAGCAGGGGACAACGACAATATTAGGTGCGGTAGGGTACAGGGGTATGACGGCCACCTTTACTCCGGCTCCGAATCTGACCTCAAACACTATTTATACAGCCACTATTACTATAGGGGCAAAAGATCTGGCTGGTAATGCGCTGGCAGCCAGTACTGTTTGGAGTTTCACAACCGCTGCTCCCGGGATAGGTCCTGCAATTGTAAATCTTAGGACTGCAGGCAATTACGTGATTCTGGCTAAGACAGCAATCACTAACGTTGCTCTTTCTGCTATTACCGGCGATTTGGGTTTGAGCCCGTCCGTCGCAACTGCTATCACAGGACTTTCCCTGATCACCGGAACAGTGTCTTCAACCTCACTCCAGGTGACAGGGAAAATATATGCTGCCGACATGACAGCTCCGACTCCTGCTACCCTGATTCAGGCTGTCCTCGATATGAATACTGCTTACAACGATGCAGCCGGACGTCCTACACCAGATTTCTCAGAACTACACTCCGGAGGTATTGGCGGGAAAACTCTCGTACCAGGACTCTATAAATGGACAAACACGGTTAGCATGGTATCAGATGTTACAATTTCAGGTGGAGCGAACGATGTCTGGATCTTCCAGATTTCCCAGGACCTGTTAATGAGCGCCGGGGTAAAAATTATTCTGACAGGAGGTGCCCAGGCTAATAACATTTTCTGGCAGGTAGCCGGTCAGGCAACCTTAGGAACAACCTCGCGCTTTGAAGGTATTCTATTGTCAAAGACAGGTATTGCTCTTCAAACAAGTGCATCCTTTAAGGGCAGGGCCCTTGCACAGACTGCCGTAACACTGGACAAAAATACAGTGACACTTCCGTAATATATTAAAAAAATCAAAAAATTATAGAAGCTGTCCCCACGGGCAGCTTCTTTTTAATAAGTTTTTTAAAGCATTTGACTGTTCGGTAAATATTGGCAATCGCAGAATCGGTTAAGCGATACCTGACAGGTGTATTTGGAATAGCTGTTTCGGGTGGGCAAACAATCAATAATTTTATCAGGATACATTTCTTAGTGGAGAAAAAAAATAATTTTCACCCTGATGCTATTCAAAATATATTGTATATTTGTTTTTAAGAGTTTATTATAACAATATATTAAATTGCTTGAAACTCCATATCAAAAATATGGTTTGCATCCGGTGCAATATGGTAGTTAAATCTGAGCTGGAAAAACTTGGGTTGCATTACACTAATATTGATTTGGGCGAAGCTGAAATCGGGAAGGATATTTCAAAAGAGCAACTGGACAATCTGAGCATTGCCCTTAAAAAGATCGGGCTTGAAGTGACGGATGATAAAAAAACCATTTTGGTTGAGAGAATTAAAACGATTATAATTGAAATGATCCATTATAGTGATGAACAAATCAAAACAAACCTTTCCGATTACCTGAGCGAAAAGCTCAAGCATAATTACACCTACCTGTCTAATCTTTTTTCCGAAGTTAAAGGGACCACCATTGAGAAGTTTTATCTGGCTCATAAAATAGAAAAGGTAAAAGAAATGTTGGTGTATGATGATCTCAGTCTTACCGAAATTGCCTTTAAACTTCATTACAGCAGTGTGGCTCATCTGTCAAACCAATTTAAGAAAATGACAGGGCTTACCCCGTCTCACTTCAGAAATCTTAAAAACAAAAGTCGCGGCGTTTAGGAGAATGTGTAAATTATGTAACATATTTCTGAAATTATGTAATGTGTCAGGTAACAGAGTGGTATATCTTTGTTGATGTAATAATTAATTTATTCACAAACTTAAAATTGACCAAAGGGTATTATTTCTAAACATAATAACATAAATTTTAAAAAAATTACAGTCATGGGAAATCTACTTTATGTCATTGCAGTGATCCTTATTATCGGGTGGGCAATCGGATTTATCGGGTACAGTACCGGAGGCATCATTCACATTCTTCTGGTAATTGCACTTATTGCAATAATTCTCCGGGTTATTCGAGGGGGAAAGATTCTTTAATATAATCTTTTTTAGTAACTAATCAGTGTCAAATGTATTGGAGTCGGAAGTCCGAAGTCAGAAGTCAGAAGTTGAAAGAAAGTAAATAAAACGATAATGAATAGAGCATGTTTTACAAACACAAACAACGAATATGCATTTAATTTATTGAATATGATGGTAGCCT
>JANONW010000096.1:0-1761 GCA_031421065.1 Prolixibacteraceae bacterium | reverse complement strand
GCTTGTTTCGGTAGTTTTTCGTAAATGGTATTTAATTTTGAAACGATAAAATAAACTATTGCTTTTGCAATCGGCCCATCTTTTGGAAAACCATCCATTTTTATGATGTAACTATCTGCGATTAAATCAATATGGTCTTCACTTGCAAAAAGATTGGTTCTGATTAATTGTTTCAATACCGATTTAATACTATATATAACGCATTTAATAAACTGACATATTAATAAATTATTATCTTTGTTTAAAAAAACGGAGGTAATATGAAGAAAAGGGGAAAGCCGGTTGATATATCGGCAATAAATGTTAGCGAACTCGAATCCTGGATACATGAAAGCACAGATCGTAAAAACGCGATTAAATGTCAGGCATTAATTGCGCTCACTAAAAATGTAAGTGTAACGTCTGTTTGTACCGTACTTGATATTACAAGAGAAACACTCCGACAATGGCGTAAACGAATATCAGTTGAAGGAGTTGATGGTTTAACTGTAAAAGAAGGGAAAGGTCGAAAGACGGGACTGACAAAACAAATAGAAGAGGACTTAAAGATTCAAGTTTTAAAAACGCCATCAGAGCTTGGCTTTACACAAGCTATCTGGGATGGAAAGCTGGTTTGCAAGTACTTAAGCGACACATACTCTTTGACTATTGCTGTTCGGACTGCTCAGGATTGGATGCATAAAATCGGATTTACAAGACAGCGGCCACGATATCGTTTTAATAAAGCAGATCAAGCAGTGAATGAACAATTTAAGGCAGACGTTAAAAAAAAACTCGAAGAACAAACAGACGATGAAGTAATTTTGTTCTCGGACGAAGCTGGAATATCATTAGAACCAAAGTTGGGTTCTGTTTGGTCTCTAAAGGGGCAACAGCCGATTGTGCCAACCAACAGCAGTTGGACAAGGGTTAATCTTACCGGTTTTGTAGATCCATTCAGAGGGACAATAATGGTAAACACAATGCCTAAAGGTAATTCTGAAAATTTCGTAAAACAGTTGGAACTAATTTTGGAAGCAAACAAAGGGAAGAGACTGATAACTTTGTACCTTGACAATGCAAAGTGGCATAAAACTAATTTGGTAAAAGATTGGGTGATTGCTAATCCATCAGTTAAACTTGAGTATTTACCCAAATATGCACCAGAGGTTAATCCTATTGAAAGGCACTGGTGGTATCTAAGAAAAACAACGACACAGAATGTATTGTTTGAAACGGTAGAACAATGTTGGGATGCGATCAAAAACCACTTTACAAATTTATCTTCAGATCAAATAGTGAGATTATGCCAGATTTAATTTTGCGTTGTATATATCGTCTTTATCTCTGTCCCGGTCAGGCTGTGCAAGAGTGTATTCTTTTAGAATCAAGTCGAAAGTAACGGCCCTGTTTTGTGTGCGTTTATAAGAATTTATTATTGATTCTGACAACCGGTTACTCATGTTTGCACTCATTCTGGCATTGTCAATGGCACATATGGCGTTTGCCAGTTCAGTTGAATACAAGTTAATTTCGTTTTGAGCTTTCCCAATAAATTCTTTAAAAGGATTAAATGGAAGTGGTGCCGAAATTGGGTCAAGTATTGCTCCGCGGTCAACTTCGAAAAGGTTGAGCCAGCTGTTATTTGCAGGGTCTGAAAACTCACCTTTGTAATCAAAAAGCAAGAAGTTCACTGGGTACGGACTTTCAATAGATAATTTCCTGATTTCGTTCAACAATACTGCGAGTAAATTTGATTTCCCAGAGCCAGTGGTTCCGGCT
>JANONW010000095.1:0-2164 GCA_031421065.1 Prolixibacteraceae bacterium | reverse complement strand
CGGTCGTGCGCATCCAGCGTGTGGCGATGTCCGAAACCGAGAATCTGGCGAGCCTGTCGGACGAGATCCTGAAAGATGTTTCGCTCACCAACAAGCTGCTGCGCATGGTCAACACCGCGAATTTCAGCTCGGTGGCGGGCGGCGGCATCGGCACCGTATCGCGCGCGGTGGCACTGGTGGGCTTTGCCGGCATCCGCAACATGGCGCTGTCGGTGATCCTGCTCGAACACATGGGCGACAAGGGCCATGCCGCGCTCTTGAAGGAAGAATTCCTGCGTGCGCTGATGGCCGGCACGCTGGCCGCTGAGCTGGCACCGGTGGCGCGCGAAGGCGAAGACGTCTTCTTGGCCGCCATGTTCCAGAACCTCGGCCGCCTGCTCACCGAGTACTACTTTCCCGAAGAAGCGCTGCAGATCCGCCAGCACCTGGCCTCGGGCTCTGCGGCCCTGCCCACACCCGCAGCACGCGAGGCCGAAGCGCGCAAGGTGCTGGGTCTGTCCTTCGACGAACTGGGCGCCGGCGTGGCCAAGGCCTGGGGCTTGCCCGATACCCTCCAGCGTGCGCTGCGTACTCCCGTAGGCGCGGTGCCGCCGCGCGCGGTGGACCGCAAGGCCGACCAGGGTGTGGAGCGCATGCGCTGGCTGGCGCGCGGCGCCAATGCACTCACGGACGCCTTGCTCAGCGCCGACGGCGACGCGCAGGCTGCTGCGCTGGCGGCCGTCGCCGAAAGCTACGCGCCAGCGCTCGGCCTGCAGCCGCGCGACATGCTGCAGTCGGTGCTGGCAGCACGTACTCAGCTGTCGCACCTGGCGCAGGCGATGGGCCTGCAAGTGGCAGCCGGCGCACCCGCGCGGCGTTTGCTGCAAGCCACTGCGGCGCCGGCTGGCCAGGCGGCGGGTCTGGAGCGCACGCTGGTTTCGCCGCGCGCCGCACCCGGCGCAGTGCCAGCTTCAGCGGGCGCGGTGCAGGCACGCCTGACCCAGGGTCTGGACGATGTGTGCGAAGCCGTGGCCAAGAAATCGATGCGGCTGAACGAAGTGCTCAACCTGGTGCTGGAAACGGTGCAGCAGGCGCTGGACCTGCGCTGCGTGGTGTTCTGCCTGCGCGAGCCGAAGAGCGGCCACCTGGTGGGCCGCGTGGCGCTGGGGGTGGGCTCATCAGAGATCAGCGCGGCCTTCCGCGTGGCACCGGAAGCGGCTGCCGGCACCGACCTCTTTGCAGCCGTCTGCACCAAGGGCGCTGACCTGCTGATCGCCGACGCGAAGTCGGTGGCCTCGCGCCTACCGGCCTGGTACCGACAGCGTGTCAATGCGCCCACCTTCCTGTTGCTGCCGATGCACCTCAAGGGCGCGCCCATCGGGCTCATCTACGCCGACAAGGCGGCTGCGGGGACGATCGTTCTGGGCGAGGCCGAACTGGCGCTGCTGCGTGGGCTGCGCGACCAGGCGGTGGCGGCGTTTGGCAAGGGCGCGGGCTGACGACATCCCGCTGGGCCAGCTTGCCTGGCCTTCCTGGCGTGCAGAGGTGACGAGCCTTACCCCCGGCACTGGTCGCAACGCTAAGGGCTGCTTGGTTCCCCACCTGACCCGGTTGGGCGCGCTTCCATGCGGGGAGGCCCGTCGGGGCCAATTGTAGGCGAGCGGGCTGGCCGGGTCGCCGACAACACGGGTCAGCACACTTCAGCGCAACTGCAAGTCCTGGCCGCTGAATGTGACACCCAAGGGCTCGATGTGCAGCTGCTTGTCACCGGCTTCGACCCGCCCCGCCACCCAGGCATCAATGCCGCAGGCCTGCGACACCGCCACCGCGCGTTCGGCGTCGTCGGCATGCACGTACAGCGCGAAGCCGGCGCCCATGTTGAGCGTGCCGTAGGCCTCGGCATCGTCCTGGCCGGCTTGGCTCTGGATGAAGCGCAGCACCGGTGGCACCGGCGGCACGGTGTGGATGCGGTAGGCCAGCCGCTTGGGGTGGCGCAGCAGCTTGCGCCAGCCGTGGCCGGTGATGTTGGCGGCGTAGTGCACGCGCACGCCGGCAGCGGCCAGCGCTTCGGTGACCGGCGAATACAGCAGGGTGGGCGCCAGCAACGCGTCGCCGTAGTTCAAGCCGGGCGCGATCTCGCTCAGGTAACCCTGCGGCAAGCGTTCAGCCAGCTTGCGCGCCAGGC
>JANONW010000094.1:0-1882 GCA_031421065.1 Prolixibacteraceae bacterium | reverse complement strand
CTAAGATTAGCCGGTATTACGAATCGGACGATTACATATCACACAGCGACACATCTGAAGGGTTTTCCAATAAAATATATTACCTGGTAAGGAACGCGATGTTGCATAAAAAGAGACGCATCATTAAAAATGTAACCGGTAAGCAATCCGGTAGTCTTCTTGACATAGGCAGTGGAACCGGCCACTTTGTCGATACAATGAAAAAAGCAGGTTGGCTGGTTAAAGGAATAGAAATAAATGAAAAAGCCCGCGATTTCTCCATATCGCGGTTTGGATTGGAAATAATTGGTCCTGAACAGATTTCAGAATTGGAGGCAAATAGTTTTGATTGTATAACCCTCTGGCATGTTCTGGAACATTTCCACGATCCGTTTAAATACGCATCTCAAATACTTAGTTTATTAAAACATGGCGGTATCTGCGTAATTGCTTTGCCTAATTGCAGTTCGTACGATGCAAAATTTTACGGGCAGTACTGGGCCGCTTATGATGTTCCAAGACATTTGTGGCATTTCAATCCATCTTCTTTCAGAATTTTTTCAGAAAAAACGGGATTTGAAGTAGAAAATATCAGGAATCTTCCTCTTGATGTATTTTATATTTCTCTTTTAAGTGAAAAGTATAAAGGAACACGATTGCCATTCATAACAGGAATTGCAAAGGCTCTGTTGTTTGCATTTTTGTCGGTATTCAAAAAAAAGAGTAGTAGTTCAGTTATCTATATTCTTCGAAAATCAACTGATCAATAACGTTCGAGCCAGCGATATCTTCTGCTTTTGTCTCCAAACTTCAGTGCAAATGTTATTTCATGTGTCCCGTAAGTAATTCTTTGGATTTCCTGAAGGGTGAAATCAAATGCATATCCTATAAACATGTTTTCGTATTTTACTCCAACGTTTGATATTACAGCTCCACTGGTACGGAAAGCCAATCCTGCCCAAAAATCCTGATTGTAGAAATATGTAATACCAATATCGGCTTGTGGTTTAAGTTGTTCTGACATCATCATGAGGAAGGATGGCTGGATTGCATTATAGCTTCCCGAACTGAAATCATAAGATCCGAAAAGATAATAATGCCTGCTCATTTTAAAATTTTTATAGCCATCACTCCCGATTTTGGCTGAAGCTTCGAATAGCTGATCAGCAGAAAAACCAAAGCTGTAATTCGCATTAAGAATATAGGCGCCAAAAGTCACATCAGGGACAAATATTCCGCGGCGAAGATCATTGTTGAGCCACGGTTCATTCGGGTCCTCAAAATTTATCTCCTTCTCATTTATTTTATAATGATATCCGGTAAGACCCAGCCCCATAGAAAACTGGGTGCTGTTCTGCAACCACAAATGATATGCATAGGAAGCCTGGAAACCTGTCCTTTGAACCAATCCATTCTTATCGCTGAATATGTACCCGCCCAAACCAACTTTCCCATCAGATTTTGGCCTGTATATCCGCTGCTTTACCCGGGTTTGTTTCAGTATATAGCTTTTTTTGAGCATTCTTGTCTGTATGCTGAAAGAAAAGGTCCTGGGAGCTCCGGAATAACCAACCCATTGTTCCCTTGCTGTCAGGCTGACACTTGTGAACCCATCGCTTCCCGCCACGGCGGGATTAATAAGAAATTTGTTATAAAGGTACTGGCTGAATAATGGCAGCTGTTGCCCAATAGCCACATCGCCAATCAAAATCAAAAATAATATGAAACCCGCTTTTCTCACAAATCTTTAAAAATATCAAATTTCACCTTACTATCGTAATATTTCCAATTAGTGGTTTCGTTCCGTTATGCAAATCAATTATAAAATGGTAAGAGTCAATTGGAAGTGAAGAGCCATTGCTCCTTCCATCCCATGGTCGCGGATATCCTTTTTCCGACCTCC
>JANONW010000093.1:0-2571 GCA_031421065.1 Prolixibacteraceae bacterium | reverse complement strand
AGCGGCAACGCCTTGCGCTGGGCCCCGCCGTAGCGGAGTCCGACGCGGGTTTTGCGGTGACCGTGGCCTTGGCTTGCATTCTGATAGCCATAAGTTTTACTTATTGTATTGCGCATACAAGTGCTGCAGCCGAGCGACGTGCTTGCCTACCATCAAGCCATGCGAAATCCTGCTGTCACCGTTGCGCGCATCGAAATGAACCCGGCGTTGTCCGGTTTGCATTGCATACGCTGCGAAACGACATATCCCCTTGTCGACCTGCCTGGCGGCTGCCCCCAGTGCGCGGCAGCCGGGGCGCCGGCCAGCCTGGCGGCCGTGTATTCCAGCCTGCCGTCCAGTCTTGCGCCGGCAAGTCATGCCAGTCCCTGGGGCGCCTGGTTGCCGTACCGGCAAAGCATGAGCCTTGGCGAAGGCAACACCCCGCTCATCGACCTGCCGCACCTGGCCAGTGAGCTGGGCGTCAGGCGGCTGAGCGCGAAGAACGAGGGCATGAACCCCACGGGCTCCCACAAGGACCGCATGTCGGCCCAGGCAGTGTCTCGTGCGCTCGATGTGGGAGCGGACACCGTGGTCCTTGCTTCCAGTGGCAATGCCGCCGTGTCCGCGGCCACCTATTGCGCCGCCGCGGGACTGGATTGCGAGGTCGCGACCTATGGCGACTTGCCCGCGCCCTTTGTGCGCGCGCTGTCGCTGCTCGGGGCACGGCGCATTGCGTTCGCACGAGGGCATGACCGTTGGCTGCACGTGCGGCGACGCGTCGAGGAAGACGGCGCATTCGCGCTGACCAATTTCAGCTTGCCCGCCGTGGGCAGCCCGGTGTTCGGGGTCGAGGGCTACAAGGCCATCGCGATCGAATGCGCCGCGCAGGGGCCCCTGGCTGACCACATTCTCGTGCCCACTGCACGCGGCGATCTGCTGTGGGGTTTGCATGCGGGATTCGGCCAGCTCCTGCAGGCAGGCCTGATCGTTCGTCGGCCGAAGCTGTGGGCGGTCGAGCCCTTTGCAAGACTTTCGCGAGTTCTCGCGGGTGAGGCACTCCAGGGCGAATTCTCCGGGTCGACCCAACAGTTCTCCATTGCGGGCAGCACGGTGACATTTCAACAGTTCAAGGCGGTGCAGGACAGCGGCGGAGGCGCCGTCGTCGTGCGCGACATGCAGGCACGTGAAGGTGTGACCGCGCTGGCCCGCGAGGGGCTGTGGGGCGAACTGTGTACCGGCGCCACCGTCGCCGCCCTCAGGCAGTTGCTGCAACAGGGGTCCATCGAGCCAGGGGCGCATGTGATGTTGCTGTTCACCGCACGCGGCGACCGCGACCCGGCCTGAACTTCCCGGACCATCGTTTCCCATGCATCATGAAGGAGTCGACATGAACTTGCTCAAATCAGTCACCCTGGGTATCGCCCTGGCGCTTGGTACGGTGGCGCACGCTGCCTATCCCGACAAACCCATTCGGTTGATCGTTCCCTGGGCGGCGGGTGGCAGCACCGACGCCATTGCAAGGGCGGTGGGTCAACGTCTGAGCGAGACGATGGGCCAGCCAGTGATCGTGGACAACAAGGCAGGCGCCTCTGGGCAGATCGGCACCGATGCCGCGGCCAAGGCGCCACCGGACGGCTACACCATCGCGATCGTCGAGCTGCCCCATGCGATCGCGCCGGCGTTGTTCCACAAGCTGCCCTATGACCTGCTGAGGGATTTTTCGCCGATCACCTTGGTTGGAACATCGCCGCTGATCCTGTTCGTGTCGAGCAGGAACTACAAGACCGGCGAGATCAGGGGCTTCGTGGAAAACGCCCGGGCCAAAGGCGCGCCGATCGCACTGGCCCACAGCGGCGCCGGATCGGTGAGCCACCTGGCGGCGGAGCTGCTTGGCTCCAGGAACCGCATGAAGGTCCTCGCGATCCCGTACAAGGGCTCGGCCCCCGCACTCATCGATGTTGCCGGGGGCACGGTCGATGGCCACTTCTCTACCTTGGCGAGCGGCAGCCCGCTTCTGTCGGCGGGCAAGATCTCGGCCCTCATGATCGCAGGCAACTCCCGATTGGCCGCCTTGCAGGGGGTGCCCACGGCACGCGAATCCGGCATCGAGGGCGTGGAGGTCGACCAGTGGTGGGGCTTGGTCGCTCCCGCGACGACGCCCATCCCCATCCTGGAGAGGCTGCGCCAGGAGGTAGCCGCTGCATTGGCACACCCGGCTGTGCGCGACCGTCTCAATGCTCTGGCCATCGACTTGAAGGACTCTTCGCGCGATGAATTCAGGGCCTTCATGCGCGCAGAAGTTCAGCGCTGGGGGACTGTGGTGCGCGAAGCCAATGTGCAGCTTGATTGATGGCCCGCTGGAGCACAGACCATGTATATCGCAACAGCGCAGGCTGCCGGGATTGCCGGAGACGAATCGGTGCTCGCCAGAAAACTGGCGAGGTTGCTTGGGCAAGTTCCGCCCGAAAGGCGGGCTGGCCATGTGGCCGGCAACGGCCCCAGGGCGATTGAAGCTGCACCCTGGCATCCTGCGCCGCGCCTGCATCCAGTCTCGTCCCCCGCTTGCGAGGCGGACCGCATCAAGGTCATCCG
>JANONW010000092.1:0-4911 GCA_031421065.1 Prolixibacteraceae bacterium | reverse complement strand
GAAGAACTGGAACGAATTGGATATGAAGGAGCCTGTATCATTGCAGCGCACCAATACCTGATTGCCAAAGGAGAGGAAGGATATCTTGATGCCGATGGTATTGCCAAAACAAAAAAATACGATGCATTTGCAGAACTGGGAAATGCGGTAATTCAGTACTTTATTGGAGCCTCATCCCCAACCCTTCTCCAAAGGGGAAGTGAGCAGAGCGATGAAGGTTCGGAACAGGTTGTTATTAAGGAGCAAATTCTTAATTCCCCTCCTATGGAGGGGTTAGGGGAGGCTCTTCAGGAATTAATCGAAGTATCACGCTTTTACGGCAGCAAAAAAGATTTTGTGATTGCCGGTGGTGGAAACACTTCCTATAAAGATGACGAACGAATATATGTAAAAGCCAGCGGTGTAAGCCTGGCTACCATCGACGAAAATGGTTTTGCCGTACTCGACCGGAAATTAATGAAAGCCATCTCCGAAAAAACATATTCCAACAACGCGATGGAGCGCGAAAACCAAATCAAACTCGATTTGCTGAATGCACGTTTTAATCCTGAAAAAGGCTTGCGCCCTTCGGTTGAAGCTTCGCTGCACGACCTGATTGCATTCCGTTTTGTGGTTCATACCCACAGCACCAAAGTTAACGGGTTGATGTGCGGAAAAAACACGGAACAACTGACTGACGAATTGTTTGGCGACGAAGTGGTTTACGTTCCTTATGTCGATCCGGGATATATTCTTTTTAAGGAAGTGGAAACCCGAATTGCCGCATACAAAGCAAAAACCGGAAAAGAACCAAAAATCATTCTGCTTCAAAATCACGGAATTTTCGTGGCTGCCGATACGATTGCCGAAATTCATTCCATATATAATAATGTAATCGCAAAACTCGTGGCGTTTATTGGTGAAGTTCCTGAAGTTGAAGTATTATCGGTTGACAGGGCGATTGTCCAGATATTGCCTGCCGTGCGGATGATGCTTTCAGCAAATGGACTGAAAACCGTAAAAATCATCAATAATTCACTGATCAACCGGTTCATTTCTTCGGAAGCTGAATACCGGAATATCGCCTTTCCTTTTATTCCTGATGGAATCGTGTATTGCAATTCATCGTTCATTTATGCTGAATTTACAGGCGATACAAACGCTTTACTGAATGATCTTTCAGGAAAAATTAAGGATTACAACCAAACACAACCCAAAGCACCGAAGATCATTTTCATAAAGGGAATCGGATGCTTGCTGGCAAGTGACAATGCCCAGGGCGTGGCAACGCTCATGGAGGTGATCATGGATACTTGCATGATTAGCCTTTATTCTGAAAAATTTGGAGGGCAAAGCCCAATGACTCCCGAACAGGTTCAGTTTATCGACACCTGGGAGGTTGAACAATACCGAAGTGCGCTGGCAATGGGCGCAACCGGCGGTCGTGCCGACAAGCGCATCGCGATAGTTACCGGTGGCGCTCAGGGATTTGGGGCCGGGATCGTTGAAAACCTGATGGAGAATGGCGCCAACGTGGTAATTGCCGACCTAAATGAACCCAAAGGGCTTGAATTTGCAGCTTCGTTGAACAACGGAAAACGCAAAAACAAAGCAATATTTGTTAAAACTGATGTTTCGAATGCAGCTTCGGTCGAGAATCTGGTTACTGAAACAGTTTGCGAATTTGGCGGCTTGGATGTTTTCGTCAGCAATGCAGGTATTTTACGTGCCGGCGGACTGGACGAAATGACTCCGGAAACCTTCGAACTGATGACAAAAGTAAATTATTCAGCCTATTTCATTTGTGCCAAATATGCATCGGCAGTAATGAAACTTCAGAATAAATTTAAACCGGACCATTTTACTGATATTATCCAAATCAATTCAAAATCGGGATTGAAAGGCAGTAACCGCAACTTCGCTTATGCTGGCGGTAAGTTTGGCGGAATTGGCCTCACCCAGTCGTTTGCGCTGGAGTTGATGCCCTATAAAATTAAAGTCAATTCGATTTGCCCTGGCAATTTTTTCGATGGGCCATTGTGGGCCGACACAGTGAACGGTTTGTTCGTTCAGTATTTGAAGGCCGGAAAAGTTCCCGGAGCCAAAACTCTTGACGATGTGAAACGTTTTTATGAAGCACAGGTTCCGGCAGGCCGTGGTTGTACTTCGCTTGATGTGATGCGCGCCGTGTATTACATCATCGAACAGGAATACGAAACCGGACAGGCAGTGCCGGTAACCGGCGGTCAAAATATGTTGAACTAACAGCCCCATCCCGACCTTCCCCACAGGGGAAGGAGGAGGAAAGGCAAATACAATGCAATAACCATATTAATAATCGTTTTAATTCCTCCCCTGTGGGGAGGTTAGGAGGGGCTTCAAATGAAAACTAAAGCAGTAAGATTATACGGAAAAGAAGATTTGAGACTGGAAGAGTTTGAACTTCCTGCAATTAAAAGTGATGAAATTCTGGCCAAAGTGGTTTCAGATAGTATTTGCATGTCGAGTTACAAAGCGGCCAAACAGGCAACCGACCACAAGCGCATTCCGGCTGATGTGGCCGAAAACCCGATCATTATTGGTCATGAGTTTAGTGGCGAGTTGATAGAAATTGGTGCCGACTGGCAACACAAGTTTAAAGCCGGGCAAAAATTCTCCATTCAGCCGGCCATTTATTACAACGATGGACCGGTTGGCGTGTTGAGCGCTCCAGGGTATTCGTATAAGTATATTGGAGGTGATGCCACTTATGTGATCATCCCGAAAGATGTGCTGGTTCAGGATTGTTTGCTGGCATACGATGGGCCGGGCTTTTATCCGGCATCGCTGGCTGAACCACTTTCTTGCGTGATTGGCGCCATGCATGCCAACTACCATACAACTCCGGGTTCGTACATTCACAACATGGAAATTGTGGCCGATGGCAAAATGGCGATACTTGCAGGCGTTGGCCCGATGGGACTGGCAGCCATCAATTACGTGGTCCGCCGTGCCGACCGCAAACCAAGTTTGTGTGTGGTAACCGACATCGACCAAACCCGTCTCGACCGTGCTGCTTCGATTTATACCGTTGCTGAAGCTACCGAACGGGGCATCGAGCTGATTTATCTGAATACTGCTATTGCTAATCCGGTGGAAGAACTTCGTCGAATTTCTGGAGATTCAGGATACGACGATGTGTTCGTATTTGCTCCTGTTGCTCCGGTAATTGAACAGGGCGATGCAATCCTTGCTTTCGATGGTTGCCTTAACTTTTTTGCAGGCCCTTCTGATCCAACTCTGAGCGCCAAAATGAACTTCTACAATGTTCATTATGCCTATACGCACATCGTGGGAACTTCAGGAGGAAATACCGGTGACATGAAAGAAGCGTTGGATGTGATGACAGCTGGGCTCGATCCTGCCGGACTGGTAACACACATTGGCGGTTTGAACGCCGTGATTGAAACTACATTGCATCTTCCTGAAATTCCCGGTGGAAAGAAACTGATATATACGCACCTCGAAATGCCGTTGACAGCCATTGCAGATTTTCAGGAGAAGGGAAAAACTGAACCATTGTTCGCGAAACTGGCCGAAATCTGCGACCGTCATCAGGGTTTATGGTCGGTAGAGGCAGAAGCGTATTTGCTGGGGAACTAAAACTTATAACTATGATATAGGGTTTTAGAAAAGTACTTTCCGGGTTTCCGGGTAAAATTAAAAGCCGTTATGCAGTAATAAATTCACTGCATAACGGCTTTTGTTATTTTTAAAATAAAAAGATTTTTCCACAAAGATATTGAACTTTTTTTACCTTCGTGCGCTATATATATAAACGTATATATATTTATAAATATGAAACAATTATTTTTGACATTGCTGATCTTAGTCGCGCTACTGATCGACCTGAGCGCTCAGGTGGCACAAAATGTAAATGCTATCAAATTCAAGGAGTTGATGGCCATCGGAAATGCTATTATTTTAGATGTGCGCACACCACAAGAATATACGAGGGGGAATATTAAGGGATCAACACTGATCAACATTGCCGATCCGGAATTTGTATCAAAGGTAGGCTTGATGCAAAAAGACAAAACCATTTTAATTTATTGCCTAACCGGAAGCCGCAGCTCTGTTGCAGCCAATTACATGACCCGGATGGGCTTTAAGAAAATCGTTAACCTTCAGCAGGGTATTATGGACTGGGACCGGCAGGGGTTTCCCGTTGTACAGAGCAGTCAGGCAGTAGCCAGCAACAGCACAACTTATACTGAGCAGAGTTTTACTAAATTATTACAGATGAACAAACTGGTTCTGGTCGATTTTCATGCTGTATGGTGTGCTCCCTGTAAAGCCATGAACCCGGTTATCGACAAGGTTTCCGCCGATTTCAAAGGAAAAGCCAAAGTAGAGAAGGTAGATGTTGAAACGAACAAAGTGATTACTGCGGCCTATCAGGTGCAGACAGTTCCGGGTTTTGTGCTTTTTAAGGAGGGGAAAAAAGTATGGAGCCACAGTGGCACAATCAGCTACGATGATTTGGCGATGGTAATTAAGAAATATCTTTAATTTCGATTAATCGCGCTAAAATAAGTACAGGAATTGCAAATCTCCGTACTCTTTTCCATCGAGCGTAAATTTGTCGCTGATGGTATGATCCTGATCCTGAAAACTGCCATGTCTTTCAACAGCAAGCACATCTGTGTCCTGTGTCAAAATCATTTGGTTTGGAGCCATTGGACGATTCATTGGTATTAAAGCATCAAAAAAACATAAACAAATACGTTCGAATAACAGAATAAGTAATCATGCTATTTATGCCAGAAAAAAAGTTCTGGTATCAATAACGCGTAATACATGATAGATACTTAATATTGTTTTACTAAATATCTAATTCCAAGGTTCCCCCCTCAATCCATCCATTTTGAGATAAATCCCCCAACCGAAACA
>JANONW010000091.1:0-5079 GCA_031421065.1 Prolixibacteraceae bacterium | reverse complement strand
GTCGATTTTTGTGCCGACCTTCCTGAAAATCCTGAAATGATAGCATCTCACGGCCATACCATTTTCCATCAGCCCGATATGAAACTGACTGTTCAGATTGGCAATGGAGCCAACATTGCGGCAACTGCAGGAATACCAACCATTTGCGATTTCAGGTCGGTGGATGTGGCGCTTGGCGGGCAAGGTGCTCCGCTCGTTCCGATTGGCGATGAGCTGTTATTTGGGGAATATGATTTTTGCCTGAACCTAGGCGGAATTGCCAATGTTTCGTTTCGCGAAGATGATGTAAGAAAAGCGTTTGATATTTGCCCTGCAAACATGGCGTTCAACCATTTTGCCAAAGAATTGGGCTACGAATACGATCTCAACGGAAGTTTCGGGCGCTCCGGAACAATTCACCCCGAATTGCTAAAACTGTTAAATTCACTGGATTTTTATCAGCTTGACGGACCAAAATCATTGGGGCGCGAATGGTTTGAGACCGGATTTCTGCCGCTGATCTATTCATTTCAATTGCCTGCTGAAGATGCTCTCAGAACACTTTACGAACACGTTTCGGATCAGTTGACCATTGCAGTTGACCAATATCCGAAAGGTCAGGTACTGATTACCGGCGGAGGCGCCAACAATGTGTTCCTGATTGAACTTTTCAGCGAAAAAACAAAGCATAAAACCATCTTACCTTCAGCACAAATTATTGATTTCAAGGAAGCCATTGTATTCGCTTTCCTTGGAGTACTGCGTTTCAGGAATGAAAATAACTGCCTGAAATCTGTTACCGGAGCCGACCACGACCATTCAGGAGGAATCATTTACCTTCCCTGATTTTAATACTTGAAAAAAATCATGTTATGCTCTCTTCAGGAAACCTACCTTTCCGAAGAAACTAAAACATGACATTATGACCTTCGATCCGGCTTCAAACATCCAGCAAAGGACTTGTACGTTTTTCGGTCGGCCTCGACAACAATTCTATCCACCGGTTAACACCGGTGGTTATTCAAATTAAATCCTTTCAGAATTTTTTTGTTCCGATTTTCGAAATGGTAAAATAAATTATAAGTTTTTCAGCAAGCCCCAGATAGGAGTCAACCGATGTTTCAATCGTGTTTGGGAAAAACAATTCCAGCATCTTTTCTGACCCAATCCAATATTTCCATCAAATCAGCCGACAACGACAACGGAATCAGGTCGCTTTCGGTTTTTCCGGCATCCAGACATTCCATTACATGCGCTGCTTCCAGTTCATATCCAGCTCCAGCGCCTTTTTCAAAAGTGATGGTTTTTTCTTCTTCCCAGTTTTTCCAATAGGTAATGGATGTTGGGGTGTTAAAACGTCTGTTCAACCTGATGAATCCGTTTTCGAAACAGTACTCGGTTTGTGTGGAAGAGTGCGAAGCAAAACTGGAAACCAGCGAAGCCACTTCCCCACCCGGATAACGGAACGACATCAGGATTGTTTCCTCGGCACCGGTCGGGCAAAATTGGGCCATTGTTTTAATTTCTGAAGGTTTCCCAAAAGCTGTCAGTGACATAAAAACCGGGTAAATTCCGATGTCGAGCAACGAACCTCCACCAAGGTCAACATTGTACAATCTTTTATCGGGATTGTATTCTGCATTAAAAGCAAAATCAGACCGGACTATCTTCAGTGCTCCCATTTCTCCGGAACGGATGATTTCCATTACTTTCTGAAAGCTGGGCTGAAACGTTGTCCAGAAAGCTTCCATCAGGAAAGTGTTGTTTCTTCTGGCTGCCTTGATCATTAAATTCACTTCACGCGAATTCATTGCAAAAGCTTTTTCACACAGTACTGCTTTACGATTATTCAGGCACAACAAAGTATGCTCACAATGGTGCGAATGTGGTGAAGCGATATAAACCACATCCACCTCCGGGTCATTTACCATTTCTTCGTAGCTGCCAAAAGCCTTTTCAAAACCGAATTCGGCTGCAAAACTTTGCGCATTTTCCAGTGATCGTGAAGCTGTTGCATAAAGCCTTGCATTGGGTAGTAATTTCAGGTCACCGACGAATTTTCGGGCAATTTTTCCGCATCCAAGGATTGCCCAGTTATATGTTTTGTTCATGTTTTTTTTGAATTAAGCCATTTCGTTCAAGGGTAACAGTAACCAGCCCCTGTTGCGTTGTTCCGTTTTTACAAATTACACATTCCATAATCTTTATTTTTTTTGGACGGTTGCATTTCCGCTAAAATGTTTTTTTGTACTTTACTTTGTTTGCTCAAATTACCTTACAAATATAGTGTATCTAATCCAACTTTAAATATTGGATGGAACCCTTTAACGGCCTAATGTTTTACCACCATTTTTTCGGTAATTATCTCTTCCCCAATTTTAGCGCGGACAATGTAAATGCCGTCCTTCCAACTGGAGGTGTTAAGTTTCGTTTGATTACCGCTTATTTTGGTTTTCTTTTCTTTCAAGCCCTGCATCGAGTCATAAATCTCATAATCCCACTCGGTTAATGCAATGGGGGCATCATTATTTTCGCTAACAAGCTTGAGCGTTGTTTCGCCAGTAGCTGGATTGGGCGAAATGGAGAGTCTTTGGGCATTATAAACGTAAAGTCCGGTAACATAATAAGGTCCATATCCTGCTCCGGTACATGCATTTTTAGCCTGAACCACAAGCTGGTAAGTACCAGGATTATAAAATGCAATATCAACGGTACTTCCATAATTATATACTGAATTGCCATTTAATGGATTGAGTATCCAGTTATACCCGGTGGGTGCCGAAAGGCTGCTTTCCAGCACAGCCTGATAGCTTGCCCACTGGTTATTGGGAGTGACAAAGGTCCAGAAATACCGGATATTACCGGGGCGCCCACCCAAACAGTTTTGGCAGGCAATGTTAACTGCCCACAAGTTCCTGAAATAACCGTTGCCTGAACCCAACCCGCGCCAATCCCATTGGCAGTAAATATTTTTGGGTTACCTGGCAGATTATCGAATGTTAAATTATCGCTTTTGCCCCAACTTACGGTACACCCGGCCGGCATATTATTGACGGTAAAGGTAGCACCGGAAGGGCAGACGAGAGAGGGACCTGAAATTGATGCAATAGCTGCTAAATTTGGCACTCCCACTGCCGTATAAGCAACATTGGTCGAAGCAGGTGCTGCAGGAACCCATTTATTGACTGTTTGACCCGAAATATTATATCTGACATAGTAGGCAGCATACCGAACATCGAAGCCTGTGTTTGTAATATTCGTAATTTCAGAATAAGGATACCCATCATTAGGCTGGGCAAAACTCATACATAAACTTTCCCGTTCCCTCATCCAAACCTGTGGAAGGGAGCAAAAAGGAACGTCAAAAGTTATATGTTTTGTGATTTGATATTGATCAACACTAAGATATACACCAGAAGCCAGATCCCATCTAGACCCAATATAAACCCATTTGTCAATAGTATTTAGTTTTACTGAAGTGCCTCCTGTTGAAATACTATGGTATAGTACGTTAGGAGTATTTAATAATGATAAAGCACTGTACGCATTTACTTTACCATAACCGGTTTCGTTGTCAAAGCCAGTTCCTGTGCCTGTAATATCATCAGCTGTTCTTTCTAAAATATGCCTGACATCGTCATTGGTAAGGTTAAAGTTACGGTCTAAACCCTGCGAGATTATTAAGCCTGCTACGCCCGAAACCACCGGTGCAGCCATGGATGTCCCAGTTTTAGGACCAGTACCTCCTCCACGGATCGTTGATAATATATTAGATCCAGGCGCGGAAACACATATATGAGGACCAGTACTTGAATAACTCCATCTTGAAGGAGGATTACTATTTTCAGTACATCCAACTGCAATGACTTCGCGGAAGGCTGCCGGATATTGGATCGGATTTCCCCTCTGGTACTCGTTTCCCATTGCGGCTACCACTACCACATTATGATTGTAGGCATTTAAAATAGCGCTATACAAAAGAGGAACCCTTAATATTACATCATTGAGCAATGCGCCCATGCTGTCAAAACCATAACTTAAATTGATCACTTGAGCGCCATTGTTTACCGCATAGTCTATTGCATCTGCTACATCAGAAGGAAAGGCTGTCGTTGAGAAATCCCAGTTGGTTGACCCAAATGGATAGGTAAATGTTAAGCTTCCATTCCCAACCATTTTAACCGGCATAATTTTACAATTCCACATAACTCCTGATACTTGTTTTTGGTTATTGGTAATAGCCCCAATTATTCCGGCAACATGGGTTCCATGTCCACCAAAACTTAAGGCAGCATCGGTAGGTAAATCATCCATTGGATCGTTATCGTCATTTCCGGAATCATATCCGGTTATTACCCGACTTCTATCACCGGGATCAAGGTCTCGATGCGTATAGTCAACGCCACCATCGCACACGGCAATGATAACGTCACTTCTTCCTTTGTTAATATCCCAGGCCTGTTCAGCCCTGATATCTGCTGCCGGATAACTAATCGAACGTAAATGCCATTGACCCGAATACAATGGATCGTTTGGTGCAATACAAGGTTTAAAGGTTATAGGCCGCTCTATGTAGGCATTTAATATACCTTTTCCCTTTTTTAGCAAAGTAACGAATTCCATGGCCTTGTTTTTGTCATTCATAATAATTTGCTGCCAGGTTTCGATTGATTTTACATTAATACCGGGTTTTAGATGTCCATTCTCGTTATAGCGGTTCCGGTACACAGCCTGTAATTCCTGAACATTAAACCGGAGAAAAAGCTCTCTGATATTCTTTTGTTTAATATTGCAGGTCTGGGTAACTAGCGTATTGCCCGAAATAATTGTAGTATCGAGCTTAACGATTATCCTGAGTCGTTCATCTGCTTCATGTTTTATACTGCTCTGGGTGGCATAAAAGTAAACAGCACAAAAAAACAAACTTACTATGGTTATTGAAAAATAGATTGTCCTTTTGTAACTACACAGGTACATTATTTTTTTCAATCGATTGCCAATTAATGCGAGAATATCCATGTCTGGATAAATCACTGTCATTTAATGCTAACCGCAATTAGACTATTACCTGGAAGATTTTAACTCTGCCTGTTGATCAGG
>JANONW010000090.1:0-1809 GCA_031421065.1 Prolixibacteraceae bacterium | reverse complement strand
GTGGCTTTCCACAATCAGTCAATCCTTTTTCAAGCAAAACTGCATTCGTGTAATTTTTGTCGAGAAGTTGGTACATTTCGATAACTTCGGAATGAGTGGGGGTGTAATTTTGATCGTATTTCAACTTTAACAGAGCTGGTTTTTGGGCAAAAACCGAAATGCAAACAAAAGTGGACAGAATTACAGAAAGCGCTTTCTTCATCTTATGCAAATTAATGGATAAAACCGGTTTTGATTTATTGTTTTGCACAGGGCTTAAGCCTGGGGTGAACTAAACTCTAGTATCTTCAATTATTATTGCGTTCCCTTACTTTCCGAATACTGCATTCCTTTTAATATACAACGACTCGCACAAGTTTGCCTGGTTCCATTGATTTATCTTTTTCGCAGAACAAGAATCAATTGCAGTTTTGATTTCTTCTGTAGACAAATTTGATGTAAATGCTGGTATTATTAAAGCTAAATCGGTGATCCCGTTTAATGGATTTTTGCTGATCTCATTTTTGTATTTTCCAAATATCGATTCTATTATATCTGAGCAGCATAGCAACTTCTCTCCCCGCATTTGAGCATGTACAATATTGCTTTCCAGATAATTAACAATGTGTTTGCGAAAACATTTCATCCTGCCTTTCTTGCACGTTTTTAAAATTGAAATACATTTCTTTTTTGATTTCTTGCTTAATCCAGAAGTTTTTAACAAAATAGAAATTTGAGTAATTACATCAACGATATTGTGCATTTCTTCAATTAGCCCTTGCTTCTCTTTTATCCATGATAGCTGCTGCTTGTCTGTTTCTGCGACATTCTCTTTATCAAGGGCGCGCAAGGCTTTTATTCCCCATTTCGATATAATGTCAATATTCAAAAACCTGGATTTTGACCTTTGGTTGGGAGGTATAAGGTGGGCTTGTTTGCTATTGGCCAGTAATATCCTCATTTGGCCCATCCTGTTTGTAAGATCCCTGAAGTCTGTATCTGTCTTATAAATTTTTTCTAACACAATGGCAATTGAATGGGTAATATCGTAAAGATGGTTTATTCCGGACTCACGCAAACCCTTTTTCAGTGTGCAACATGAGTCTGTCACAGCATACAATATCCCACCTATTTCATCTTTTACAATTTTTAGCTGTTGAGCAATATCCCCGCCGGTCCATCTTTCTTTTGACTTTACCAATAATGGTGTTAAATCCTTTAATTTTAATGGGCGGGTAAAATCAACATCTTTTCTTCTGATACCCAGGACAACGAGAACCTTTTCTTGTCCGATGCCAATGCTTTCGTCAGCAATGATTATCCAATCATCAGCCCTCTCTTTTGGCTTATATAACTCATAGTAGCCTATTTTCTTAATCCATAGGATGCCTGTTTGATAGGAGGGTGATGCACTTTGAGTTTTTAGATAGACAGAGCTTACAACAAGTATCTTACTCAAACTTCGAAAACTAACCGGGGTTTTTATCTTTGTCAATAAGAAAAATTGTATTAACAATGTACTGAAATGCGAATTTCGGGGCTTATCAACTTTTACACTTCGATTATCTTCTGTATGTTTTTTTTTATCAATTGAACCTGTTGTTTCAATTGGGTAATTCCTTCCTTCCGTTCGATAGCTTTTTCCCTCCAGGTATCACGACTTAGAATAAGTTCTTTGATACGCTTTTTCAATTTCTTGTTTTCGTATCTCCTTTCAATAGCCCTATCTTTCCAATCAATATCTATCATATATTATCGTTCTTAATAGTTTGCTAAACAAATATAATATATTTAGTTCTAATGATACTAATGGAACGTAATTAAATTCAT
>JANONW010000089.1:0-50658 GCA_031421065.1 Prolixibacteraceae bacterium | reverse complement strand
CTGTCCCTTTGCCTTTTTTTTGCCTTCGCCTGTCCCTTTGCCTTTTTTTTGCCTTCGCCTGTCCCTTTGCCTTTTTTTTTGCCTTCGCCTTCGCCTTTGCCTTTTTCTATCTCTTTACCCTCGCGTTTCCGCCCCAGATGCTCCAAACCATGTCTTCATCGGCAGGTTGGGCATAGTCGGTCAGGAATGTGGTTGCCAGTGCTCCTGTTGCCCAGCCGAATTGTGGCCATTTTTCAGGTTCCCATCCTTTCAGGATACCATAAAGCAAACCGCCCACAAAACCGTCGCCACCGCCAATACGGTCGAGAACAGTAATTTTGCGTGGTTCGATAACCTGCCATTCGTTTCCTTCGAGCATAATGGCGCCCCAAAGGTGTTCGTTGGCGCTTATTACCTGGCGCAAAGTTGTTGCAAATACCGATGCATTGGGGAATGCTGCTTTAACGCGGCTAATCATGCCTTTAAATCCCTCTATTTCAGCATCAATGCCTTTGCCACCAGCTTCAGGTCCTTCAATGCCAAGGCAAAGTTGGAAATCTTCTTCATTGCCAATCAGAATATCTGCCACCGAAGCGATTTCCGTAAAGCTCTCGCGTAATTCTTTGTCGCGGCCCTTCCAGAACGAAGCACGGTAATTCAGGTCGAAGGCGATGCGTGTTCCGTATTTTTTTGCTGCACGGGCAATTTCAAGACAGAAAGTGGTGGTTTCGGGCGACAACGCGCCAATCAATCCTGAAAGGTGAACTATTTGGACACCTTCTTTTTTGAAGATACGTTCGAGATCAAAATCTTTAACGTTCAGGGTTCGGCCAACTTCGCCGGCACGGTCATTTTGTACACGAGGCCCGCGGCTTCCAAATCCACTGTCGGCAATATTGAACTGATGGCGGTATCCCCAAGGATCGCCCTGGGCAACTTCAGGCCCTTCATAGTCCATGTGGCGGCTTTTCAGGTTGCTTTTGATGAATTGGGCAATCGGGCTGTCTTTCACGAAAGTGGTCAGCACTTTTACCGGAAGTCCGAGGTAAGAAGAGATGCTTGCCACGTTGGTTTCGGCACTGGTCGCCTGCATCTCGAACAGGTTACTGCTGTGAACCGGCTGTCCGTTTACCGGTGTGATGCGAACACCCATGCTGGTTGCCACCAGCAGTGAATATTTACAGTCTTTTTTCAATTCGAAACTCATATTTTAGATTTTAAAGCCCCCTCTAAATCTCCCCCACAAGGGGGAGACTATTTGGCGGTGCATGTTCATTTTATTTTCTCATTTATGCAAAGTCGCTGAAACTTTGCTTTTAAAGCCCTCCCTTTTGGGGAGGGCTTGGGAGGGGCTTCTAAACTCCTCCAAAGGCACTGTATCCGCCGTCAACCGGGATTACGATTCCGGTTACGAACGATGAAACATCAGAAAGTAGGAATAGGGTAGCGCCCTGTAAATCTTCCGGTTCGCCAAATTTGCCCATTGGTGTATTGTTCACGATTTTCTGTCCGCGGGCCGAGAAATTTCCGGTTGCCTGATCCAGTACAAGGAAACGGTTCTGGTCGGTGATGAAAAAACCAGGAGCAACTGCATTTACACGGATCCCGACTTTGGCAAGGTGTACGGCCAACCATTCGGTAAAGTTATTTACAGATGCTTTAGCTGCCGAATATGCAGGGATTTTGGTCAATGGCTTGTACGAATTCATTGATGAGACATTCAGGACTACGCCCTTTTTGTTTTTCAGCATATCGGTGGTAAACACCATTGATGGAAGCAAAGTTCCTTTAAAGTTGAGGGCAAAAACCTTGTCGAAACCGTCCATTTCAAGGCCATAAAAGGTGTCTTCCAGATGATCGAGGCTGGCTTCGTCCATTTGCTCTACTTTAGTTGTTGCAGTTGGGTGGTTTCCACCTGCTCCATTAATCAGTAAATCAATATCACCGAGTTTTTCGTTGATGATTTGCTTGGCTTTTATCAATGATTCTTTGTCGAGCACATTGGCTTCAACACCAATTACTTCGGCATCAAATTCTTTTGAAATTTCGGCAGCCACTTTTTCTGCTACTGCCTTATTGATATCGGCAATCGCAATTTTTACCCCAACCGAGGCCATCGCTTTTACCATTGCTGAACCGATAACACCTGCACCACCAGTGATTACGCAAACTTTACCACTAAGGTCATCAAAACTGATTGGATTCATTTTCTTATAATTTAGTTATTTATAATAGTCCAGATTTTCTTTGGTTATAATATCTATTGAAGTGTAATTTTCATTGTTTACCTCTTTTTTAAGAACAAGATGTTCAAACAGGGCGATGATCGCCTTGTATCCTTGTTCTTCGGGTCGTTGACAAATCAGAAAATCAACAATTCCTTTCTTCAGAAAATTGATGTTTTCATTAATTAGGTCGTGGCCAATAATGCGGATTCCAGATAAATTGGTTTTCTCAATTAATAGGGCGAGATAATAAACCTGCGAATTGGTAACAAAAATGCCTCTGATCTCGGGATTAGATTTTAATTGATCTGTTAATTTGCTTTGACACGTAACATCCGTTGGGTCAGAGATTTCGAGCGTGATCAATTTCTTTTTACCTACCAGTGAATTGGTTCTGAAATATTCATAAAACCCTTTCTCTCGCTGCACCAGATGGTTCATATTGTCTCTTTCTTTGGCAAAATGCAAAACCATTATGGTTGAATTTTCAGGAACGGAGAAATCGAGCAATTTGGCGGCCAAAGTTCCCGACTGAAACGAATTCTGTCCGATGTAACTTAATTTATCACTGTCCTTAATGTTCGAATCAATAAATACATAAGGAATAGCGCACTTTTTCATTTCTGAAATAAATTCCTTCGATTCGCGCGAGAAGAATGGCGCCAGAACTACACCATCAGGATTGCTTTCAAGAATTTGTCTGGTTTCTGTATTGAATGTGTTCGGGTCGGATTGTTTGAACAAATGAATGTTTATATTGATCCCATATTGCTGGATTTCCTGAAATGCCCTCCGAACGCCAACCATCGGTTTATTCCAGTAGGATTCCGGAGAAATTGGTTCAGGAAGAAGCAATGCAAACGAAAATGTTTTTTTTGATGCGAGTGCACTTGCCATCAAATTTGGCTGATATTCCATTTCATCAATAATCGTAAGGATTCGATCGCGTGTTGCATTTGATACTTCACCCCGGTTGTGGATTACACGGTCAACAGTTCCGATTGAAACATTTGCCTTTTGTGCAATATCTTTAATTCGTGTGCGGTTAATCGCTTTAATAATATTCAATTTTAAAGTGAAAAATATTTGGCAGCAACAAAACTAAATAATTTTTGCTTTGTGTCGTGTACGAACACGGAAAAAATATTGTATAACATTTTCCGACTATTTTTGGTTTTGAAGTTGCAGGATTAATTTTAAGTTCCTATTTTCGTGTCCGTACACGGAAAGGTTTTTATTTTATTTATGTATCAGTAAATGAATACAATATGCAATTAGGAAAATTTAGTTTGGGAATTGGTGACCGGTTTTCGCACCAGGGAGTTGCGCAGTTGCGGGCAATTGTAAAAGCCAATAAAACCGGATTGGACATTAGTCCTGTTTGGAACAAGTCGAACCGCGAGCATATCTACGTTCATTCGCATCCGGCTGATGTTAGAAAGGAGGCCGATTCGGCAGTTGCTGCTTTGGGATTCTCCGGCAAATATTTCGTTGATGCCGACCATATTAATATGGGAACTGTTGCACCGTTTGTTGAAACAGCCGATTTTTTCACGCTTGATGTAGCTTCGTATATCGGAAAAGAAAGCCCGGATGCTGAGGTAAAAGCTTTTGTGGATTCATGCAACAAGTATCTGGGAAATCTTTCGGTTCCCGGAATTGATCATCCGATTGAAGTAACCGAAGAATTACTGATTGTAATTGCCCATAAATTTTTGGCTGCAACGAAACAGGCTTCCGAAATTTATAGTTTCCTGAAAGAAAAGAAAGGTGCAGGAAATTTCATCACTGAAGTTTCAATGGATGAAGTTGAAACACCACAAACTCCTGTTGATCTGTTTTTTATCCTGAAAATGCTTGCAGACAAAGGGGTTCCGGCACAAACGATTGCTCCGAAATTTACCGGACGGTTTAATAAAGGTGTGGATTATACCGGAAATGTTGATCAGTTTGCCCGTGAATTTGAAGAAGATGTTTTGGTAATTGACTACGCGGTTAAGGAATTTGGTCTTCCTGAAGATTTGAAATTAAGTGTTCACTCCGGAAGTGATAAATTTACCATTTATCCAATCATGGCCGGAATTATCAAAAAATATGATAAAGGCCTGCATGTTAAAACTGCCGGAACAACCTGGCTCGAAGAAGTAATTGGACTTGCAGTTGCTGGTGGCGAAGCTCTTGATGCGGCCAAAGATATTTATGCCAAAGCTTTGGTTCATAAAACCGAACTTTGTGCCCCTTATGCTGATGTGATTGATATTGATGACTCGAAACTACCTTCCGCTACTGAAGTTGCCGGCTGGAGCAGCGAAAAATTTGCCAGCACCCTTCGACATATTCCCGGTCATCCGGATTACAATCCCAACTTTCGCCAGTTAATCCATGTTGGGTACAAGTTGGCCGCTGATATGGGCAAAACTTACACCGACCTTCTGGAGAAAAACGCCGATGTGATTGGTAACTGCGTGGAAGAAAATATTTATGAACGTCACCTGAAAAGGTTGTTCAACCTGTAAATAAAAACAATATGAAACCATTTATGGACGAAAACTTTCTGCTGCAAACTGAAACTGCGCAGAAATTATACCACGAACATGCGGCAAAAATGCCCATCTTCGATTACCATTGCCACATCAACCCGAAAGATATTGCAGAGGATCGTAAATTCACTACCATTACCGAAATCTGGCTGGCCGGCGATCATTATAAATGGCGCGGAATGCGTACCAACGGGGTGGCCGAAAAATATTGTACAGGCGATGCCAGCGATTGGGAAAAGTTTGAAAAGTGGGCAGAAACCGTCCCTCACACATTACGGAACCCATTGTATCACTGGACTCATCTGGAATTGAAAAAATTCTTCGGTATTAATGAGGTTTTAAGTCCGAAGAATGCACGTGCAATTTATGATGCCTGCAACGAAAAGCTGCAAACTCCGGGATACAGCTGCCGCAATATCGTTCGCATGGCCAATGTGCATACTATTTGCACCACCGACGATCCGACAGACACACTCGAATATCATCAGAAAATTAAAGCTGACGGATTTGAGGTTGCTGTGTTGCCAGCCTGGCGCCCCGATAAAGCAATGATGGTTGAACAACCGATCTCATACAACGAGTATCTCAATCAACTGGCCCGTGTTTCCGGCATGGAAATCAATACATTTTCTGATCTGATCTCTGCGTTGGATAAACGCCACCAGTATTTCCACGAAAATGGTTGCCGGTTGTCGGATCATGGTTTGGATACCGCTTTTGCCGATGATTATACAGCCGACGAAATCGACGCACTTTTTATTAAGGTCAGGATTGGTTACCGGCTTACTTCAAGAGAAATACTGAAGTTTAAATCGTGCATGTTATACGAATTTGGTAAGATGGATCATTCGCGCGGGTGGGCCCAACAGTTCCATATTGGAGCACTACGAAACAACAACACTCGCTTATTCAATGAATTAGGCCCCGATACAGGATTCGATTCGATTGGTGACAAACCGGTTGCCGAACCGTTATCGAAATTACTGAACCGTTTGGACACAGAAGATAAACTTTGCAAAACAGTTTTGTACAATCTCAATCCAAGAGACAATGAGTTGTATGCCACCATGATAGGTAATTTTCAGGATGGAAGTGTAGCCGGAAAAATGCAATATGGCTCCGGATGGTGGTTCCTCGATCAGAAAGACGGTATGAAAAAACAGATCAACGCCTTGTCGAATTTGGGTTTGCTAAGTCGTTTTGTGGGAATGTTGACCGATTCGAGGAGTTTTCTGTCTTACACACGTCACGAATATTTCCGCCGTACCCTTTGTAATATTTTAGGAAACGATGTGGAGAACGGTGAAATTCCGAACGACATGGAACTACTCGGGCAAATGGTTGAGAACATCAGTTTTAACAATGCTAAAAACTATTTTAATTTTTAAGGATAAGTTACTTTTCCCGCCTTTTGGTACGGATAGAACTTTGTGAAATTTATAAAAATAGTAGGTTTGCAATCGATTGCATTAAAGCCCCCTCCCGACCTCCCCCACAAGGGGAGGAGTTGTGTCGGTCAAATTAAAGTATAGATAGTGAGTGCTTTGAAATGCTGGATTATTTTTTTTAAATAGTAAATTGTAAATCAATAAATAGTAAATATTAAGCAATGAAAGTAGTTACATTCGGAGAAATCATGTTGCGCCTGGCAACTCCTGGTTATTTGCGTTTCAATCAAAGTAATAGTTTAACGGCAACTTTTGGCGGTGGCGAGGCCAATGTGGCTGTTTCGCTTGCCAACTTTGGTATTCCTGTTGATTTTGTCACCCGTCTTCCAAAAAACGATATTGCACAATCGTGTGTGATGGATTTGCGCAAATACGGGGTGGGAGTGGACCAGATTGTTTATGGTGGTGAACGCCTGGGGATTTATTTCCTCGAAACCGGTGCTGTAAGCCGCGGTAGTAAAGTGGTTTACGACCGTGCCCATTCGGCCATTTCTGAAATAAAATCAGGAATGATTGACTGGGACAAGGTTTTTGAAGGTGTAAACTGGTTTCACTGGACTGGGATTACGCCTGCAATTTCACAGGGCGCTGCCGATGTTTGCCTTGAAGCCATTCAGAAAGCCAATGAAAAAGGGATTACTGTTTCATGCGATTTGAACTACCGTAAAAATCTTTGGAACTATGGCAAAAAAGCCGGCGAAGCAATGCCTGAATTGGTTGCCGGAACTGATGTGATTTTGGGCAATGAAGAAGATGCTGAAAAAGTTCTTGGAATTAAACCTGAAGGTGTTGATGTAACCTGTGGTCATGTAGAAGCTGCTGCCTACGAATCTGTTTCAAAACAGATTATGGCCAAATTTCCCCGATGTAAAAAAGTAATTACTACTTTGCGTGGGTCAATAAATGCGAATCACAACAGCTGGTCGGGCGTACTTTGGGACGGCAAAACTTTGTACGAAGCGCCAACCTACCAGATTACCGATATTGTTGACAGAGTTGGTGGTGGCGACTCATTTATGGGCGGACTTGTTTATGGTTTACTGACTTACATAGAAGATGACCAGAAAGCCCTGAATTTTGCAGTTGCTGCATCATGTCTGAAACATACCATTTACGGCGATTACAATCAGGTTACCGTTGATGAAGTTGAAAAACTGATGGGTGGCGATGCTTCAGGCCGGGTTGCAAGATAGAAGCCTCCCCAAACCCCTCCAAAGGAGGGGCTTAAAAAGCTGATTGGCCTATTGGGATATTGAATATTGGACATTAGTTATTGGAATTTAAAACACCAAATATCCAATGATGAATAATCAATATCCAATAACCAAGATCAGGGCAAAACCTGAAACCTGAAATTTGGAATTTGGAACTTTAAACTAATTGTATGGCACGTTTTACAAGAATTGAAGTAGCATTAAAAATGAAAGAAACCGGAATTGTTCCGGTGTTTTACAATGGCGATGCCGAATTGTGCAAAAAGGTTGTTAAAGCTTGCTACGATGGTGGAATTCGAGTGTTTGAGTTTACCAACCGTGGCGATTTTGCCTCGCTTGTTTTTGCTGAAGTAAACAAATGGGTGGCCAAAGAGTGCCCTGAAATGATCATGGGGGTAGGGTCTGTTGTCGATGCCGGAACAACTTCGATGTATATTGCCCTTGGCGCCAATTTTATTGTTTCGCCGCTTATCGACGAAGAAATGGCCAGCGTTTGTAACAAGCGCAAGGTTTCGTGGAGCCCCGGTTGCGGATCGGTTACAGAAATTGGCCGCGCCCATGAACTTGGCGCCGAAGTGGTGAAGATCTTCCCCGGACAACAGGTGGGAGGCCCCGAGTTTGTAAAAGCAGTGCTGGGACCAATGCCCTGGAGCAGCATTATGCCCACCGGTGGGGTTTCGCCCGATGAAGAGAACCTTACCACATGGATTAAAGCTGGAGTTCATTGCGTTGGCATCGGATCACAACTTTTTCCGGCCGATGTGTTGAAAAACGGCGATTATGGTTATATTTCGACAAAATGTAGTGAAGTGCTGGCAATTGTCAGAAAAATCAGAAATTAATACTTAACCTAAATGATATATTCAAAATTTAAAGGAGTTCTGATGTTGGCCGTTCTTGCAGGTATATCTGCATGCGGCATAAAAGAAGGGAAAGAGCTTAAACTTGCACACGGACTGCCCACCGACCATCCCGTTCACCATGCCATGGTTTTTATGGCCGAACGTACCGCTGAACTTTCTGACGGCAAATTAACCATTGCAGTATATCCCGCCGGACAGTTGGGTTCCGAGCAGCAATGTGTCGAACTTTTACAAATCGGCAGCCTTGCGATTACCAAAGTTTCGGCAGCTGCTATGGAGAGTTTTACCGATGCATACAAGGTTTTTGGACTGCCATATATTTTCAGATCCAAAGAACATTTATTCACAGTCTTGGACGGCGACATCGGGGACGACCTGCTATTGAGCACCAAAGATAAGTGGATACGTGGATTGTGTTATTATGATGCCGGTTCGCGAAGCTTTTATACCATTTCCAAACCGATCAACCATCCTGATGATTTATCAGGAAAGAAAATACGGGTGATGCAAAGTATTACGGCCATAGAGATGATAAAGGCACTTGGTGGCTCTGCTACGCCTATTTCTTATGGAGAACTTTACACCGCACTGCAAAGTGGTGTGGTTGATGGTGCTGAGAACAATCCACCAAGTCTCTATACTTCACGTCACTATGAGGTTTGTAAATATTACTCACTTGATGAGCATACTACTGTTGCGGATGTATTGATTATAAGCCAAAAAATTTGGGATAAGCTAACTTCTCAGGAACAGGAATGGCTCCAACAGGCTGCCGATGATTCTGCCATTTTACAGCGTAAACTATGGGCCGAGTCGGAGGAGTTGTCGTTGAGCGAAGTTATAAAAGCTGGTGTGGTTGTTAATTATCCCGACAAACAGCCTTTTATTGATAAAGTACAACCCCTAATTGAAAGTTACAGTAGCCACCCTGTAATCTATTCCTATATTAAACGAATACAGGCAGCTGACAAAATTAAATAAATCATGACTATACGAAAAACAATAGACAAGGTCCTGGAGTGGACACTTATCTTTTTGATGAGTGCCTTGGTAATTGATGTGCTTTGGCAAGTTGCCAGCCGGTATGTAATGAATTCTCCCAGCAATTTTACAGATGAATTGGCCGGTTATCTTTTAATTTGGGTCGGACTTTTAGGCGCGGCTTATGTTGCCGGTCTGCGTGAGCATCTGGCCATTGATATCTTATTGCAGAAAAGTTCGCCTGAGCGACGTTTTAAACTGGATATCATCATCAGTGTTTTGATTATCAGTTTTGCGGTGTCTGTCCTTGTAATTGGTGGAACCTGGTTAGCCTATACGCGTTTTTATCTCTCTGTAAAATCGGCTGCCATGGGCTTACCTCTTGGCGTTGTTTACCTGGTCTTGCCCATAAGTGGTAGTTTAATTGCCTACTTTGATATTGACTTTATGATTAACCTGATTAAAGAAAACCGAAAAAAATAGAGCGATGGAATATCTGGAGATTATTGTACTTGTAGTAAGTTTTATTGTATTGTTGGTGGTAGGTGTTCCTGTAGCTTTCAGTATTGGCATTTCGGGAATTATCACAATGCTCATCAGTATTGACCTGATTCCTGCACTGACGACTTTTTCGCAGCGCATGGCCACCAGTCTCGATAGCTTTGCACTGCTGGCCATTCCCTTCTTTGTCCTGGCGGGGAACATCATGAACAGCGGGGGCATCGCCATTCGATTGATCAATCTGGCAAGGGTGATGGTAGGTACCATCCCCGGCGGTTTGGCAATGGTGAACGTAATTGCCAATATGCTGTTTGGCGCCATATCCGGTTCGGCAGCTGCATCTGCCTCTGCCATTGGAAGCATCATGGGCCCTGAAATGAAACGGGAAGGTTATCCTGAAAATTTCAGTGCAGCTGTGAACATCAGTTCTGCAACCACCGGATTGTCGATTCCGCCCAGTAATATTTTAATCGTCTATTCACTGGCCAGCGGTGGGGTATCCATTACAGCCCTTTTCCTGGCCGGATATATACCCGGCATCCTGACAGGGCTGGGTATCATGGTTACGGCCATGGGTATGTTGATACTCAAGAAAAGTGGACTTGCAGCCATGTGGAAATTCATGGCTATTGTAACTGCCATTGTGGTTGGATTGTATGCAGCTTTCAAAGCCTTTTCTTATGCACAGGCAATTTTTAATTCTGCTGTCAACTGGATACTTCTCGTTGCGGCTGTCGGTTCATTTCTGGTTTGGGGCGCGATCAAAACCAAAAATAACAAGCAGCAAGCCAAGATGGGTGTCAAGACTTTTTTCGATGCCATCCCAAGCCTTCTGCTGTTGATTATCGTAATCGGGGGAATTGTCGCCGGATTCTTTACTGCCACCGAGGCTTCGGCCATTGCCGTTTTGTATTCACTGATCCTAGCCCTGATCTACGGGGTCATTTCAATGAAACACCTTCCTGAAATTCTTCTTCGGTCTGTAAAAACCACCGGACTTGTTCTACTGCTGGTTGCTACCAGCATAGGGCTTTCATGGGTGATGGCTTACGAAAATATTCCACAAAACGTGACCGCCGGATTAATGGCTCTCTCAAGTGATCCTATTGTGATCCTTTTGATTATCAACATCATCCTGCTGATTGTCGGTGTTTTTATGGATATGACTCCTGCTGTACTGATCTTTACCCCGATCTTCCTTCCTATTGTTGCAGCCATGGGGGTTGATCCAGTTCATTTTGGGATCATTATGACCCTCAACCTGAGCGTGGGATTGTGTACGCCTCCCGTCGGATCGGTGTTATTTATCGGGTGCAGTGTCGCAAACCTTAGTATCGACAAGGTGATTAAGCCCCTGATACCGATGTTTATCGCCATGATTGTTGTATTGCTGTTGGTGACTTATTTGCCGCAAATCAGCCTTTGGTTGCCACATAAATTTGGCTTCTGATAAAGTTTATTAAAATAAATACTAAGCCGGACATTTTTCAGTTATTGAAAATGTCCGGCTTTTTGATTTAAATATTGAAGTGCGCAATAACAACTTTTTAGTAGAATATTTGTTATTGCTCAATCGAAACGTGATGTTGTTCTCATTTTTTAATTACTATTGCAGTTGTATGGATTTATTAAAAAAGATAGGTTTTTTTATTGTTTTCTTTTTCACACTTGTGCAGGCAACGGGGAATTCAAATTTCAGTTACGGGCAGAAATTGTTTGTGATGGAGAATCATGAAAATGAACAGGCTTCCACAGCTGAAATATTATCCTTTGAATTTGACGAGCTTGAAGATCAGAGTTCTGTAATTATATATATACCATGCAGTTGTTTTTCAATTATAGAACAAAGAATCATCGAAACGAAATGTCATTTTCATAATTCATTTAACCACGCTTTCTGGCAACCGCCTAAATAATCCTGACTAATTATGAATGAATATAGCGAAGATGAAGACGATCTTTTCTATTTGTATGAATAATGTAGAATAGATTGATATTAGTAGTAAGGATTATGAGCAGATATGAGAAATTAGTTGTGTTGAACCGTTATTACAGGATAACGAAATTCTATGATTTTTTAAAAAGTACCGCAATCAAAGCAGGACTGGTAATTTTGCTGTTTGTTGCCGTATTTGTTGTATTGGAGTATTTTTTCTTTGATTTTAATGCATTGCTGAATACAGTGGTTGAGACTTTTTCAACGACCTCAGTTTTTGTGACTTTTTTGATTTCGGAAACCTTTTTTGGATTGCTTCCTCCTGAAATATTTATTGCATGGACTGCGAAATCAGTCACCCCCTGGTTGTTCTTGTTTATTATCGCAGCCCTGTCATATATAGGTGGTATTTTCGCTTATTTTATTGGGAATCAATTTAACCGAATCCCTATTGTCAAGAGGCATATTGAGAAAAAAATTGCGATACACCTGGTTCATTTGCGAAAATGGGGTGGTTTTTTTGTTTTTGTTGGGGCAATGCTGCCAGTGCCACATTCGGTTGTAAGTTTTGCCTGTGGGTTAATAAAATACGATTTTAAAAATTATTTAGGCTGGGCTCTTTTCCGGTTTGTGCGTTTTTGGGTTTATGCCCTTGTTATTTTTCAGGTATTTTAAAGTTATTAAGCCCTCTGCAATAATCGGATTTTATTTTGCGGGGTGCTTAATTTTTTGTTTAGTCTTTTTTGGAATTAGCCAGTCCTTTTACCCTTTTCCAGATACCTTCATCAACCGGAATGCCCATTCAATCATGCCGAATCGTCGGCCCAGGCATGAGAAGCTTTAATGGCGCGATGCCAGCCCTTTATCAGCGAAACAGTTGAATCAGGATTTATCGCAGGCGAAAAGGTTCGGCCTATTTGCCAGTGTTGCTTAACTTCAGCCAGATCGCTCCAGTAATTCACTGCTAATCCTGCTAAATATGCAGCGCCCAAAGCTGTTGTTTCGGTATAGGTAGGTCGCACTACATTGGTCTGTAATATATCCGATTGGAATTGCATCAATTGGTTGTTTACAGTTGCACCTCCGTCAACCCGTAACTCACAGATTTTAATGCCCGAATCCTTTTGCATGGCAAGTAAAACATCGTAGGTTTGATAGGCAATGCTGTCGAGGGCTGCACGGGCAATGTGCGCGGCTGTTGAACCTCTGGTTAATCCAACCAATAATCCCCGCGCATGTTGATTCCAGTGAGGGGCGCCCATTCCGGCAAAAGCAGGAACAAAATAAACACCGCCGCTGTCTTCAACCTTGGCTGCAAGCCGCTCAACATCTAATGATTCCTTTATAATTCCAAGACCATCGCGCAGCCACTGAACCACAGCGCCTGCAATGAAAATACTTCCTTCGAGCGCGTAGGTCGTTTCGTTTCCAATTTTCCAGGCGATGGTTGTAAGCAAATTGCTTTTTGAAACGATTGGTTTACGCCCAATGTTCATCATCATAAAACAGCCTGTTCCATAAGTGTTCTTCACCATCCCGGGCTCAATGCACATCTGGCCAAATAAGGCCGCCTGCTGATCACCGGCAATACCTGAAATGGTTATCCCGGGGGCAAGATGTCCGGCTGTGTGTCCGTATATTTCGCTGGATGACCTAACTTCAGGAAGCATATTCTCAGGAATATCAAAAATCCTCAGTAAATCATCGTCCCATTTGAGCGTGTGAATATTGAACAGCATGGTGCGCGAAGCATTCGACACATCGGTGATGTGTAATTTCCCGCGGGTAAGGTTCCAGACCAGCCATGAATCGATGGTTCCAAATGCCAGTTGGCCGGCTTCAGCTTGCTTACGTGCACCTTTTACATTGTCCAGGATCCATCGGACTTTTGTTGCCGAAAAGTAAGCATCGATGATCAATCCGGTTTTTTCAAGTATTTGCTTACTCAATCCATCTTTTTTCAATTCATCGCAGAAATCGGCGGTGCGCCTGTCTTGCCAAACGATTGCATTATAGACAGGTTTCCCGGTTTTTCGGTTCCAAACCACGGTTGTTTCACGCTGATTGGTGATTCCGATAGTAGCAATATTGGTCATTTCAAGACCAGCTTTGGTGATTGATTCAACAGCAACCCCTGCCTGTGTTGACCATATTTCTTCCGGGTCATGTTCCACCCAACCCGGTTCGGGATAATATTGTGTAAATTCTTTTTGAGCTGTTGCCAACGGATGTCCGTGCCGGTCGAAAACTATCGCGCGCGAACTGGTGGTTCCCTGATCGAGTGCCAGAATGAAATCTCTCATTTCTATGCTAATTAACCCCTTTCACTTTCATCTTCAGGGTATAAACCGAAGTGCGGGCGGTGATGAAAAGGATATCACGTTTTTTGCCGCCAAAGCATACGTTCGATGGTGATTCCGGCACTTCAATCCGGGCAATATTTTCACCTTTCGGATTAAATACTGAGACGACTTTGTTGGTCAGATAAACATTGCCTTTGTTGTCAATGCTCATTCCGTCGGAGCCTTCAGGAGCAAAAAAGGTTTTGTTGCTCAATGTGCCATCGGCATTGATGATATATTTCCATATTTTTCGGTCGTTAATATCGCTCACATAAAGCGTTTTTCCATCAGGTGTGCCAATCAGCCCATTTGGTTGTTTGTAGTCGTCAATTACCCTGATTACTATACCATCAGGAGCCAGAAAATAAACTCCGCGTTTGTCCTGAAGTTCAGTACGCCCGGTTTCCCAGTAATTTCGGTGATAATACGGATCGGAGAAATAGATGCCGCCATTGGGGGCTATCCATAAATCGTTGGGCGCGTTCAATGGCTGGCCGTTGTAATTTTCGGCAATCGTGTGCTGTTGTTTATCCATTGTAATTACAACAAGTCGGTTGTGCAAATCAGCACAGGCAACCAATTCTCCATTTTTATTGAAATAAGTTCCGTTGGATCGTTCGCATGGCTGCATAAAAGTGGCGATTGTTCCATCTTCGCTCCACACATCAATTTTGTCGTTGGGCTGATCGGTAAAAAATACGCGGCCATCAGGGGCAACCGAAGGGCCTTCAGTAAAAGAATAACCGCCACCGGCTTTGGTAATTTTTGCACCTTTTTCAATCAGGTTCAGGTTTTGCTTGATATCCTGTGCATTTCCGGATAAAATGAGGGCAAAAAACAGTGCGAATATTAAGAATCTTGACATGGTTTTATTGATTTTAGCAGGTTTATGAATTTAGTCTATAACTATAATCAGAAAATGTATTTTTGCAATGAATGAAGCCTTAAAGGTATAATTCGCCAACTAATTGTAACCCGAGTGGGTCAGATTTTCCCATTTTCAGTTTAGATTTTTTTTTCTTCGGTATGTTTTTTCCAGGGTGGCAATAACCAAAGCAAAAAAGCAAGAATGATAAATGGCAGGATGATCCATACAAGTGCCATTAAATATCCTTCCATCCCGATCATGCCTATCTTAAAGCTTGTAAATCCACGAAAACTCTTCGAAAAAAGCTGGCCTCCGATGACTACATTCCAACGCATAAAAAATATGCCCATCAGGATAAGTAAGCTTGTGATGAAGTAAATTGGTTTTCTGATTTTTTCTTTCGGCTGGTAAATCCGGAAAATTCCCAATGTTATGATTGGAACAATAGTTCCGAGCAATCCCTGAAAAATAAAAAGGGTATAATTGAGTTTACCGGTGACGAGTAAATGCAAAATTTCAAATGATTCTTCGGCTTCGTAAATCCGGTGTACCTGATCGAGCGATTCAAGTGTAAAATCAAGGACCAGAACATAAAAAAGGAATCTGCCCACTTCGTCAAGACAGGGCATGTCAATTTTCACTTTTCTGAACCAGGAAACAACCATATACAGGAACATAACCAGTGCAATTCCGGAAACCATGGCGGAGAAAAGGAAAATTACCGGCATCAGGACGGTTGACCACCATGGATTTGCTTTTATTGAGCCAAATATAAAACCTACATAACCATGCAACAGGAATGCCGATGGAATACCGACCACAGTAATGAAATATCCGAGTTTTTCATCCCAGGCAACTGTTTTTGGAGAAAGGTCGGTTACACCAAGGGTAAGGATTTTATATACTATCCGGAGAAACCCTTTTTTCTCTTGTGACCAAAGAACAAGGTCGCGGCGGTAATCAAACCAAATTTCAAGCAAAAGTACTACCATCAGATACCAAAGATAAATAAATCCGAAAATGGCCATTGCCGATTTGCCCTGCGGTGTGGTCATAATTTCGTATGCCCTGAAGGGGTGGCCCAGATGTGAAACAAGGGGTAAAATAGCCACCATCAAAAAGGCCAGTGCAGTTAGAAGGGCCAGATGATAGGTGGGTTTCAGAATGGTTACCCTGAAAACCCGTTCGAGCGAGGCAAGGATGAACGCACCCGCTACCAAGCCGGTAATATAGGGGTAAAGTACGATCATGATTCCCCAGTGCAACTCTATGTCGTTGGGATAAATATAGCCATCAACTTTGCCGAGCATTTCATATAAATGTTCCATGTTATCGTACCTCCGCGTTTAATCCGTTATAAAATAATTTCGAACCGGTATTTAAATTGGATTTTAAAACATGGCAGTTGTGTTCTTTAAGAAACTTGTTTAATTTCCCATCCATTTCATTCAGGTCACCATAAATTCTCGCACCTGTGGGACAAACCTCGAAACATGCAGGTGCAAGGCCTTTTTTTATCCGGTGGTAGCACAAGGTGCATTTGTCAACGGTCTTTTTTTCTGGATGCAGGTACCGGCATCCGTAAGGGCAGGCCTGGATACAGTAACGGCAGCCAATGCAATATTTTTCGTCAACAAGTACTATCCCTTCCGGGCTTTCATAGGTTGCCCCAACCGGGCAAACCTGCACGCATGGCGATTTTGCGCAATGATTGCACATCTTGGGAACAAAAAATGTCTTGAATATTTCTTCTTCTGCAACAGTTTGAGTGAAGCCATCGATGCCGCCATTGGGCGATTCAACTTTTAGCGTGCCATCATTTTTTATGGTATATTGTTCGACCCACGACCTGAAATAGAATGGTTCTTTGGGAACATCATTTTCCGATTTGCATGCTTTGGCACACATACCGCAACCGATACATTTTTCAATATCAATTCCGATCGCATACCAGGGTTTTGTTTTATCCGGTTGGTTTGTGGCAAAAATGATGGCAGTGAATGGTTTGGTTACCGAAGTTGCCAATAAGGTTCCGGCAAGTACTGCCGACTTTCTTAGAAAGTTCCGCCTCGTATCGTTTAATTTTTCAGTTCCCATACTGCATGTGGATTATGGCAATCTATACAATTTTCCCTTTCAATGTGGTGGGTTTTTGTATCAACCTGGTTAATAACTTCAGTTTTACGGGCAGGATTCATGCTGTGGCACCTTCCGCAAAATTCCCGGGTTCCGGATTTTATTAGTTTATTATTTTCGGGATCATCAACATGCTGTGAGCCGGGACCGTGACATACTTCACAGGTCAATCCCGAGTGAAGGTCGGAATCAAGTTTTGTAGCTTCTGGTTCATGACATTCGGTACATTTGGCTTTTCCTGCATAAATAGCGGGGAGTGCTGCAACTTCATCCATCGAATTTGCCCGGTAGTATCCGTATTTTCCAAACGACTCAGGAATCAGAAAATGGCGGGCGACAAGGAAAAGGAGTATGAAAATAGCCAGAAGCGGGAGTAAGGTTTTGAGTTGAGGAGGCATAATTTCATTTTTTTTGAATTATAACTCTCAAATATATGAATTAAACAATTTGGAGATTTTAAAACCGAATGATATAAGTCAATGATAATAAAGATATATCGCAGTTTTTATTCAGAATCAAAGTTAATCGGATCAAGTCAGCAGACAGGTCAGAACGAATACCTCAAACTAACTGATGATTTAAAATTTCGTGGCAATCCCGGGTAATAATAGCGGGGCGATTGGGTGCCGATAGCTGTTGCATTAATCAAAACCATCGAGGCATAACGGACATCGAAGAGGTTTTGAACTCCTGATGAAATGCCGATTGAAAGGTGTTTAAACGTTTTTTCGTATCCGGCCATTAGATTGGCAAGCGAATACGCATCCGTAAAAATGGAATTATCGTCGCGTAAAGGCATCCGGCCAACTGTAAGGTAATGCAGGTTCAGGAAAAATCCTTTGGAATGGCTGGTTTCAAGCATCAAGTTGGTCAGCATTTCGGGTGTTCCGGTCAGTTTGTTTCCTGAATAGTCGTTTCCTTTATCAGTAAAATCGGCAAACCGGTAACGGGTAAAACTGCCGTTCATCCTGAAAAAAGTAGTCCATGCCGATCGGTTGATCAGCCGGTAATCGAGCTTTATTTCAAGCCCCGGATGATTGGTCCCCCCGGCATTGATCCCAATGTATTCATCCTCGCCGGAGCGCTGTGCTACCAGTAAATCCTTCACTTTCATGTAGTAGGCCGAAAGTTCAAAAAACAGCGATTTGCCGATTGTTCCTTTTGTTCCCAATTCGAAATTCCAGCCGGTTTCAGGTTTGATCGAGGTATTTCGCAAGCCTCCGGGCATTAAAGTTTCTTCGAGGGTAGGAGGGGAGAAGCCATGACTGACCACCGAAAAAAGACGGAGCTTTTCAGGCGCCATCCACGAAACTGCGACACGTGGCGATATGATTTGCGGAAACTTCTGTTTTCCGCCCTGATCGCCATCCGATAGAAATTGGTCTTCGTAACGGTAACTTGTCTGGTTCCAGTTCAGGCTGGCCGACAGTATAAATTGCTCTTCAATGTTCAGGTCTGTCAGGAAAAAAACATTGTTGTACCAGCGAAATTCCTCGTTGTCCGATAATAGATTGCCAACCGCTCTGTCTTTATTCTGAAGCGTTTGCCACTGGTAATTTTCCGTAAAAAACTCGTTTCCCAACATTATCCGGCTCGTAGTTTTTCCTGAGGTGATTTTTTTCTCCAGAACTGATCGTTCACCCAGATAATGGTTTTTTTCCTGAAGGATATTGAATGGCCGTAGTTCGTTGTTCTTATTGAATTGCCCAAAAATACTGACTTTTGCCAGCCAGTTCCGGTCGAAGTTTTGCTGCACGGCCATTCCGCCCAAAGCTTTTTTATAGTCTTCATAACCTCGGGTAGCAGCCCAGTTGGCTGCGGCTTTTTCAGGAGTTGCCTGAAATGTTTTCAGGTTGATGGAACTGGGAATAAAAGCTGCGGTTTGTATAAAAGCTCCCAATAAATTGATGGTGGTTTGTTTTAGGGTAATGGTTGACGACCATGTAATATTGTGCCGGTTTGTTTCATTGTTTTCGCGGTAACCATCGGAATGAAAGCGGCTGTAAACCAGCGAATGACTGCTGTTCCTAGCTGCGATTGCAATCTTTCCGGAGTATTTAATGGTTGCGAACGAACCGACCGAAATACTCTGGGAGAAATGTGTTCTTGTTGGTTTTGCCGGATTAAACAGCAGTACACCGCCCAATCCTGATCCATAAAAGCCGGAAGCGGGACCTTTGATGATTTCGATATCGGCCATCTGGTCAAGATCGAGGTCTTCGAGGGTTGTTTCGCCCACACCATTGGTCAGTGGGATATCGCCGTAATATGCCCGGATTTTGTTGGTCCCATACGGCGATCGGGTTCCGATTCCGCGAATGGTCAGCCTGTTTGTATTGATTGATCCGCTTTGCATCCAAACTCCTGCTAATTTGTTGACTGAAGGCGCCAAAGTAAACGATGGTTCGCGGACGATTTGTCGGTTTGTCAAAATTCCGATTGAGCCCGGAGTATCGAACAAGCGTTTTTCGGAGCCAAAAGCTTTTACAACCACTTCCTGAATATTAACGTTCAGCGGAATTAAATGGATGGTGATTTGTAATGTCGTTGCCGGAACCGGAATGCTCAAAGGCAAATATCCTTCGGCCTTAAACCCAATTTGTGGAGTAGTTTCCGATAACTTAAGCTGAAAAATACCTTCTGTGAACGGGAATTCATTTGTTCTGGTTATTATGCTGAATGACCTTATCGGCAAACTGGTTTCAGCATCTAAAACACGACCTTCAACGCGGTATTGTGCCTGCAACGAAAATGAAATCAGGAATAATAATGCGGTAGTTATATTGCTTACGGTTGATTTCATCCTGATTAATCACAGAAGGTTTATATGTATATATTTTGATATTTACCCGATTATCGCAAGAATTAAAACAAATTATCAGCTTTTTATTTTCTTCGGTTTACAAATTTTGTCTTCTTTTTTTGATTTTCTATCGCAACGTTTGCATAAGTATCTGGCGTCGCCTTTTTCTTTGTAATCGTCGTTTTTACACAGTGTTTTACCCATTTTCTATTTCTTATCCTGTTCGATGTGCTGAAGAACAACTGTAACTGGGTAATTGTTTTTTAAATACTCCGCCAATTTCTCTGCAGCATACACAGAACGGTGTTGCCCGCCGGTACAGCCAAAGCTAACACTCAGGTTAGAAAACTTTCTTGAAATATAGACTTCAACCGAATGGGAAACAAGGCTGAAAACAGCAGCAAGGAAATCAGCCATTGTGGATTTTGTTTCCAGAAATTCCTGAACCTGCGGATCTTTACCGGTCAGGTGTTTATATTCAAGGTAGCGACCCGGATTATGAATGGCACGGCAATCAAATACAAAACCACCACCGTTTCCTGAAGGATCTTTTGGGACTTTCTTTTTGTAGGAAAAGCTGCTGATCCTAACGGTCAACCGTTCATTTTCAGGATTGATAGATTTCAGGAAAGTAGATTCGGTAACCGCTTTTAATATTTTAAATAATTCGGGCAAAGCAACCTGTATCGTATTTTTTGCAAGTAAAGTTTCCAGATTTTTCAGGGCAAACGGGATGCTTTTCAGAAAATGTTCCTTTTTCTCGTAAAATCCTCGGAATCCGTAGGCTCCCATTGCCTGCATTATCCGGATCAAAACATACCCGCCATAAAGTGACTTAAATTTTTCGCGGTCAATGTGTTTGTACCGACTCAGTTCGTCGAGGTAAAATTCCAGCAATTCTTCGCGTTCGGCTTCAGGGATATTGGCTTTTGCATCGTACAAGAGCGAAGCCAGATCGTATTGCATCGCGCCTTTCCGGCCACCCTGATAGTCGATGAAATAAACCTGCCCGTCCTTCAGCATTACATTTCTGCTCTGAAAATCGCGGTACAGAAAAGCATTGTTGTCAATAGCCAAAAGGTAATCGCTAAATGCCTGAAAATCATCTTCAAGTGCCTGTTCGTCGAAGGATATTTTTGCCAGCTTCAGGAAATAATACTTGAAATAGTTTAAATCCCACATCATCGATTGCTTGTCGAAAGCTTCGCGCGGGTAGCAAACGCTGTAATCAATGTCTTTTCCGGCAACCAGCTGTATGCGTGGAAGCTGCCGCAGCACTTTTTTGTATTCGGCCACAATTTTTCCTGAAAAACCTTCTGTTTCACGGGTTTTGGTCAGGAAATCGAACAATGTCGTATTTCCCAAATCTTCCTGAAGATAGCTCTGTTGATCGGGGCTGACTGCAAAAATATGCGGAACCGGAATCTCCTTGTTGCGGAAATGTGCCGAGAATTCGAGGAATGCCCTGTTCTCTTTAACATCCTGGTTGTGTGCGCCAATAACCTGATGGCTGGCACTCTTCATCCGGGCATATTCGCGGTACGAACCCGAAACTGGCAATTGTTCGAAAAAGCTCACTTCTTCGCTGAAATGTGATTCGAACAATCTGATTAGCTGATCTTTTATTTTTAGTTCCAAGTTATCGTTTATTTTAAGTGAGCAGATGGCTAAAAGTCACCCGCACACTAATTCAGGATTAATTATTTTGTTTTTTCAATGCTTCTTTGATACGTTTCAACTGATCCTTCGGATATTTTTCGTCCGGTTTCATATTCAGCGCCCTGTTATAGTTAAAGCGTGCAATGCTGAAATTTTCAGCCTGAATGGCCTGTTCGGCCTGTTCGATCACTGTGTTGTATTCAATATTTTTCTGGTCACGGCTGTCCTGATCAATCAATTTTTGAATGTCCTTAAGTTTTATACGGGGATAGTTTTCATCCGATTTCATTGCAATGGCTTTGTTGTAATAGAATTTGGCGATTGTATAGTTCTGTTTGCTGAAAGCTTCATCAGCCTGTGCAATTGCCTTATCGTATCCTGAACGGTCTATCGACGACAATTCCGAATCAACCAATTTACGGATCAGTTCGATCTGATTAACCGGATATTTTTCTTTGGATTTTATTTCGATGGCTTTATAATAGTAAAAACGGGCAACCGTATAATCTTTTATACCAAACGAATTGTCAGCCTTAAGTATGGCTTCATCATAATCATCAACAGTTTTAAATGATTGGGCCCGTGCACCTGAATATTCCTTGTTTCGGGACATGGTTTCGCCTTCTTTAATGTTTGCAGCATACAATTCCTCTTTCTGGCGTTCTGCATCGGCCTTGGCAAGCAATTCGTCGAGTTTTACGATCTGTTGTTTCGGATAATCCGAATCCGGAAGATACTGCAGGGCCTCCTGGTATTTTTCCTTGGCCTCCTGATAACGTTTGTCGCCAACATGCTTGTTTGCTGCACTAATCGCGGTGTTGTATGCCTGGGTCATTTTGGCCAGTTGTGCCAGTTGTGCTTCGGTTTGTCCCAATTTTTGTTTTGCGACCGGACCGGCCACTTTTATCGAGAGCGCTTTTTCGTATCCGGATTTTGCCGTGTTGAAATCGTTTTCGCCAAAAGCTTTGTCTGCATTTGCCATCGCATCGTTAAACGCCTGATTGTTTGCTGTAGTCAAAGCCAGCAAACGTTCTTCTTCTTCTTCTTTTTGTTTTTCTTTTGCCAGCAATTGGTCGATTTCCTGAATCCGGCCATTTGCAAAAACATCGCCGGGCTTGTATTGAAGCGCTTCTTCGTAAATAGGGCGGGCTGATGCATAAGTTTTCTGTTCGAAGAAACCATTGGCACGGGCAATGGCAGCTTTGTATTTTTGTTCCAGTTCGGCCTTTTGTCTTTCTGTAATTTCGAGCGCTTTTACCAAATCCTGAAGTTCGGCTATCCGGTCGTTGGCATAAGCCCTTTCAGGAAAAAGTTGTTTTGCTTCCAGATATTTTATCAGCGCCATCTGGTATTCGCCGCGCTGATAGAGTACATCGGCATCCTTGATCAACTGGTCGAAATTCTTTTGTTTAACGACCAAATCCTGTGCTTCCTGTTTTGTAATACCTTGTGCTTCTTTCGCTACTTGTGAAGTTTGTGCTTTTGCTGTCTCTATTTGTTCAGCCATTTGAACATCAGAGAAATAGCTTTCCTTTTCGAAATTGTCGGTTTGTTTTCCGTAGAATATTTTCCCTGATGCCTTTAAGGTAAAACTTTTATCAATTCCCTCAATTTCCTTGAAAAGCTGCACAACCATTGGGAAAGGAGGGAAGTCGCTGTCGCGTTCCCATACTTCCTGCGGAATCTCGGTGGAAACGATAATTGTTTTGCTGAAATGCTCTGATAAAACAAAGGTCAGGGTGTATTCGTTGAAATATTCGAGTTCTAATCTGAAACGTCCATTTTTTGGGATAGTAATTTTGGTAATTGGGGCTCCACTTTTCGACATTTCGATAATGCCACTCTGCGATGTTGCAACTTCAGGTACAATTTTACCGGTAATGATAAAGTATTTCTTATTTTGTCCGGTAGAAGTTAACTGGAACAAAAACATGAAGATCAGAAAAATCAACACTCCGAACCGACCAATCTTTTGCATACGTGTTTCGTTTCTATACAGAGATAACATTGCCTCTATAAAAAGTACAACTCTGTAAAATTAACTAAAAGTATGAAGGATGGAAATTTTAATCTGTTTTTTGAGGGGAATTCAGAAGATTTGGTAGCTCTGGAACTTGGATTTGCTGTCGCTTGTTTTTGTCATTTGCCTGGTAGTCATAATTGTTTGCTCAATATATTCGATATCTGATATGGTTGGCGTTCTGGTGAAACTGTCTTTTTCAGGCGAATAACAGATGTGCAGAATCGAATTTGAGGTAGTTGTGTTTTCTTCTTCACAAATGGCTTTCTCAAGCTTGACAGCCATTAAAAAATGAGGAAACTTGTTCTCTCTCTGCATTACTTCCGATGGGATTTCAGTATTTACAATAATGGTTTTATGCAGGCAATGCTGGGCGATGGCTTCCGACCAATACATTTCGATTGTTGTACCTGGCCGTATTGCCTGACTTAATTTTAAAATACGAAGAATCCCGGTTGAGGAACAGAAAACTGAGACTGACCACTGATCACTGACCACTGACCACTAAAAGCTCTTGCGGCTCGACGATTCCCTGATGATTAATTCTGTAGCTAAAACAATGGTTTGGAAGGTTCGCTCTTTGGTTTCAATTTGCCTGATAATCAATTCGGCAGCCTTTTGCCCCATCTGAAATCCGGGTTGTGCGATTGTTGAGATGGAAGGTGAAACAACTTTTGAAAATGGCTCATTGCTAAATCCTACTATGCCAATGTCCTGAGGTATCCGGATTCCCTTATCGCGCAGATAAATCATGGCACTGAGGGCGGTGGTGTCATTTCCGCAGAAAATCGCGTCAGGCGGGTTCTTCAGGCTCATTAATTGTTGAACGGCTGAAACACCTTCGTTGCTGGTCAATGTGTTGATAATGACCAATGATTCATCGTATGGAATGTGATTTTTTCGCAGGGCTTCGATGTAGCCGTTTTTCCGGTCGAAATAGGTCATCAGGTTTTGGGTGCCTGCCAAATGTGCGATTCGCTGATAACCCTGGTCAATAAGATGTTGAGCTACACGGAAACCACCAGCATAATCATCCACCACAATTTTGTCCGTTTCAATTTCGGGAACGGCCCGGTCGAAAAATACCAGCGGAATATTCTTTTTTCTGAAAATTTTCAGGTGCTCAAACGTATTGGTTTGCATGGCGATGGAAATAATCAGCCCATCGACCCGGTTCGAGAACATGGATTGCACAATATTAATTTCCTTGTCTGCAAGGTCGTTCGATTGCGAGATCACCACATTGTATCCGGCTTTAAAAGCCACATCCTCGGCACCGCTAATCACTGATGAAAAGAAGTGGCGGTTGATCAGCGGAACTACAATTCCGATGGTATTCGATTTTTTGTTCCGGAGATTGGACGCCAGTGTATTTGGTCGGTATCCCAAAGAAATGGCTACTGCTTTAATCTTCTCCTTTGTTTTCAGACTGATACGCGGATTGTCGTTTAAAGCTCTGGAAACAGTTGAAGCCGAAATTTCCAGCTCTCTGGCAATATCGTGAATAGTTGGTTCTGAATTTTTAATCATGTCGATATGAAATGTCATGCAAATATGCTAATAATTTCTTTTTTGTCCATCATTATTAAAATAAAATGCAATCGATTGCGCATTTTGCAAATTACTCTTATATTTGTTGAAATTTTACGAATAATTGTCCGGCATGAAAACCCTTTAATACTATACCGAATGAAAAATCCTTTCTTTTTTGTATTCCTTTTACTGATTCTTGGAGCTTGCTCCAACAAAAGTCTCTTTGAGCAAAAAGACAAACTTGTTGACCAACTCTCTCAACAACTTGATTATTTGGTTGTAAGTTCTGCTAACGACAGTACGGTTCCCCGTTCGTTTGAGAATGGTAAATATGATTTGGTAACAAAAAAAGACTGGTGTTGCGGTTTCCCCGCCGGAAGTTACTGGTACATGTACGAACTGACAGGTGATCAGAAATGGGAACAGATTGCCACTGAAAATACTTTAAAACTTGAAGGGGTTCAGTACCGTACGAATACTCATGATCTTGGTTTTATGGTCTTTTGCAGTTATGGAAACGCTTACCGTATTACTAAAAGCGAAGATTATAAAAAGGTCGTAATCGAGGCTTCTGAATCATTGTTAACACGATTTGATCCTACAATAGGTAGTATCAAATCATGGGATTGGGGCAAGGACTGGCAGTTTCCGGTTATCATCGACAATATGATGAACCTCGAAATGTTGTTCTGGGCATCCAAAGAGACAGGCGACCCCAAATACCGTGATGTTGCCATTGCACATGCCAACACAACACTTGCCAATCATTTCCGCGAAAACATGAGTTCTGTACATGTGGTTGACTACGATACAATTACCGGTCAGCCTGTACATAAACAAACCCATCAGGGATTGAACGACGATTCTTCGTGGGCAAGAGGGCAGGCGTGGGGCTTGTACGGTTTTGCCGTATGTTTTCGCGAAACAGGTGATGAGAGATATCTTGATGCCGCAAAAAAAATTGCTGCATTCATTCAGGAAAACAATCCTGAAGATTTGATTTCTTACTGGGATTACAATGATCCGGCCATTCCAAACGCTTACCGCGATGCTTCGGCCGCAGCTATTACCGCTTCCGCACTATATATATTGAGCTCAATTTCAGGCGAAGGCAAGGCTGGATATGCTGATTTGGCCAATAAAATTCTTGCCAGTTTAAGTTCACCGGAATATCTGGCCGAAATAGGTGACAATGGTGGATTTTTAATAAAACATTGTGTGGGAAATATGCCGAAAAAATCGGAAGTGGATACCCCGATTAATTATGCCGATTATTATTATCTGGAAGCATTAAAATACAAATTCAACAATTAAAAATTAAAAGATATGTCAATCATTTTTGAAGAACGCTACGCTTCGCATCCTCAGGATGCAAAGAAGTATGATACCGCACAATTGCGCGAAAACTTCCTGATCGAAAAAGTGATGGGAAACGATAAAATCCATCTGGTTTATTCGCATTACGACCGATATATTGCCGGAGGTGCAGTACCTGCCAGCGGACCGCTTGAACTGACTGCCATTGACCCGATGAAAGCTCCTTATTTTTGCGACCGTCGCGAGTTGGGTATTATAAATGTTGGGGCGAAGGGTTTTGTAAATGTTGACGGAACCGAATATTCGCTTGATTTTAAGGAAGCGCTTTACATCGGAAAAGGGGCAAAACAGATTACATTTAAATCAGACAGTCCAACAGAACCTGCCCGTTTTTACCTGAACTCGACTCCGGCACACAAGGAACTTCCAACACGTCACATTACATTGAAAGATGCCAATGTATTGCAGATGGGATCGCTGCAAACTTCCAACGAAAGGCAAATCAATCAGTTGTTGATCAGTAAAGTGATTGAAACTTGTCAGCTTCAGATGGGAATGACCGAATTGCGCCCTGGAAGCGTTTGGAATACCATGCCTGCACATACGCATAGCCGCCGAATGGAAGTTTACTTCTATTTTAATGTTCCTGAAGGACAGGCTGTTTGTCATTTTATGGGTCAGCCTCAGGAAACCCGCCACATCTGGATGAGCAACGAACAGGCAGTTATTTCACCAAACTGGTCGGTACATTCGGCCGCCGGAACCAGCAACTATATTTTCATTTGGGGCATGGCTGGCGAAAACATGGACTACACCGATATGGACGTGGTTCAGCCTAACGAATTAAGATAACAATTTTTAAAACATACTTATTATGAACGAATTATTTGATCTGACAGGAAAAGTTGCCCTGATTACCGGGGGAACTCATGGCATAGGAATGGCCATTGGTAAAGTACTTGGAAAAGCAGGCGCCAAAATTTGTGTGAACGACCTGAGCCAGGATAGACTCGAAGCCTGCAAGCTTGAATACAAAGCTGCCGGAATTGACGTTTTTACTCTGGTTTTTAATGTCACCGACGAAGCCGATGTTGACAAAGGGATTTCGATCATAGAAAAAGAAGTTGGCTCGGTTGATATTTTGGTAAACAATGCCGGAATCATTAAACGCGTCCCGATTTTGGACATGCCGATTTCCGATTTCAAACAGGTAATTGATGTTGACCTTGTTGCTCCATTGATTGTTGCCAAACGTGTAGCTCCTGCAATGATCGCCAAACGCAGCGGCAAAATAATCAACATGTGCTCGATGATGAGCGTTTACGGACGAAACTCGGTTTCGGCTTATTCTGCTGCCAAAGGTGGATTGAAATTACTGACTGCAAACATGTGCTGCGAATGGGCAAAATACAATCTTCAGATAAACGGCATTGGTCCCGGTTATATTGCAACCTCGCAAACTGCCGATATCCGCCTGAACGGACATCCGTTTAATGATCTGGTAATGACACGTACTCCTGCAGGCCGTTGGGGAGAGCCCGAAGATGTGGGCAACGCGGCCATGTTCCTTGCTTCAAAAGCCAGTGATTTTGTAAACGGCCACATACTTTATGTTGACGGTGGTATTTTGGCAAATTTTGGTTATGTGAAAGGTGAAAACGATTTACCGGTATGAAACACATATTAATATTTAGTGCAATGTTCCTGATTGGAATCACGGCCTGCACAAAAAAGAATACTTTGGTATTGACCAATCCGCTGAAAGTTGACCGCACTGATGAAACTATCATTATGAGCCGTGCTGATGTGGAAGCTAGATTTGGAGTTATTCCTGAAGGTTTTGCCCCTATCATGAAATTAAACGGACAAAATGTTCCATCTCAGACTGATGATATGAATGGCGATGGCAAATGGGACGAACTGGCTTTTACGGTTGATTTCTATGCCTCAGAAACCATTAATCTTAAAGTTTTAAACGTTGCTGTTGCTGAATATCCTGAATTTGAAAAACGTACCAATGTGCGTTTGGGAATTCATCAGCCCGATGATTCTTATTTGGAAGTTGATCAGTACATGGCGACATCGTGCAAAGACAGTTTTAAAATCATCGCACAAGGCGAAAGCGTTAGCTGGGAAAACGACAAAATGGGTTTCCGTAATTATTTCGATTGCCGAAATGTGAAAGATTTGTACGGCAAACTGAAACCGGGAATGATCATCGATAAAATCCATACTCCTGAAATACCGGATTATCACGTGCTTTCTGATTGGGGAATGGATGTTCTTCACTGCGGAAGTTCAACCGGTTCCGGAGGTTTGGCCATGCTGGAAGGCGATTCGCTTTATCGCCTAGGTTCAACTGATACTTATGAATACAAAAAAGTGGCCGAAGGTCCAGTCCGGTCTGTATTCGACCTGATTTATACCGGATGGAATGTGGCTGGCAATAACCTTTCTGCTGTTGAGCGGATTTCCATTTATCCGGGGAAATACTGGTTTCAGTCTGATGTGACAGTTTCAGGATTTTCAGGAGAAAAACAAATTGTAACCGGAATTGTAACCAGCCTCCTGAAAAATGAACCTGTTGATTTCGAGGCAAATGCCGAATATCGTTCAATCGCCACACTCGATGTACAGTCGTTAAACAAAGACGAACTTGGAATGGCAGTTTTACTGAAAAGCAACGAAGTAACCAAAGTTGCACGGACAACTGGCATTGATTTTTTTAAACTCGGTTACAAAACGGTGGTTGAAAAGAATTTCAGTAATGTTATTTCTCAAACCTATTATGTGGCTCAGAAAATTAATGCTGATGCGCCTGCCCGACATTATTTCCTTGCTGTTTGGGGGCTCGAAAACGATAAATGGAAAAACATGGATAATTTTAAAGCTTATATTTCTTCGGAAGCTGAAATACTAAGTAATCCGATTATTATAAAATAGACAAGTATTTTATCAATTAATTCCAAAAAACAGAAAAAGGCAACCCTCAAAAACTGTTTTTTATAAATTATTTTGTTTGAAGAGCTCTTTGGCATATTTTTATAATTTTGCAAAAGTCATTTACCCTATTAAAAATGTCAAAATAGATATGTTTGAGAATCTGAATGAAAAACTGGAACGGTCTTTTAAAATCCTGAAAGGTCAGGGAAAGATTACCGAAATCAATATTGCTGAAACCCTAAAGGAGGTGCGTCGTGCGCTACTTGATGCCGATGTCGATTTTAAAATAGCGAAAACATTTACTGAAAGTGTAAGGAAAAAAGCGCTGGGAATGGATGTTCTCAATGCCCTCAAGCCGGGACAGTTAATGGTAAAAATAGTTCACGATGAACTGGCAGAGTTAATGGGCGGAAAATTTGTAGATATCAATCTCAAAGGAAGTCCGGCAGTCATATTGATTGCGGGTCTTCAGGGATCCGGAAAAACTACTTTTGCAGGGAAACTGGCTAAAATGCTGAAGGGCAAGAAGGGCAAAAATCCTTTGCTGGTGGCTTGTGATGTGTATCGGCCGGCTGCTATCGAACAACTTAAAGTTCTTGGCGGACAAATAAATGTGTCGGTTTATACTGAAGATGGCAACCTTAATCCGGTCAAGATCGCATTAGAGGCCATTCGTCATGCAAAAATGCAAGGGAATGACGTTGTAATAATCGATACCGCAGGTCGTTTGGCCATCGATCAGCAAATGATGAACGAGATCAGCGCTGTTAAAGATGCGGTGAAACCCCATGAGATTTTGTTTGTTGTCGATTCAATGACAGGGCAGGATGCCGTAAACACGGCAAAGGAATTTAACGACCGCCTTGATTTTGACGGAGTCGTATTGACAAAACTTGATGGTGATACCCGTGGTGGAGCTGCTCTTTCAATCCGTTCGGTGGTTGATAAACCAATAAAATTTGTCGGCACTGGTGAGAAGCTGGACGCCCTCGATAATTTTCATCCTGAACGTATGGCCGACCGTATTCTCGGGATGGGCGACATCGTTTCGCTGGTTGAAAAGGCACAGGAACAATTTGATGAAGAAGAGGCAAAGAAACTTCAACAGAAACTGGCCAAAAATCAATTCAGTTTTACCGATTTTCTGAAACAGATTCAGCAGATTAAAAAAATGGGAAACCTTAAAGATCTTGCGGCAATGATTCCGGGAATGGGCAAGGCATTGAAAGATGTTCAGATTGAAGATGATGCATTTAAGCACATCGAAGCAATCATTTATTCAATGACGGTGGCCGAAAGGGAAAATCCTGGTATTTTGAACGGTTCTCGCCGCAAACGTATTGCTGATGGTTCGGGCACCGATGTTCAGGAAGTAAACCGGTTGATAAAACAGTTTTCTGAAACCCGCAAAATGATGCAGGTTGTGTCGCAAGGTAAAAACATGAAAAAGATGATTGGCAATGCTGGCCCAAGAAGATAAATCGAAAATACTGATCAAAATGATATTAATTGACGGAAAAAAGACCGCAGAAGATATTAAGCGAGAGATTGCTGAAGAGGTAAAACAGATGGTTTCTGAAGGGAAAAGGGCTCCTCACCTGGTTGCGGTTTTGGTTGGACACGATGGGGGAAGTGAAACTTACGTAGCCTTTAAAATAAAAGATTGCGAAGAGGTTGGCTTTCGTTCTTCACTGGTCCGCTTTGAAAACAATGTGACGGAAGACGAGTTGATCGCGAAAGTTCATGAATTAAATAATGATCCGGATTTGGATGGTTTTATCGTGCAATTACCCTTGCCAAAACATATTTCAGAAAAAAAAATAATTGAAGCAATCGATCCTCGTAAAGATGTTGATGGTTTTCATCCTGTAAATGTAGGAAGATTGGTTCTCGGAATTCCAACTTTTATATCGGCAACCCCCTTTGGAATTGTGGAGCTATTAAAGAGATATCAGATACCTACGTCAGGAAAAAACTGTGTTATTATTGGCAGAAGTAATATAGTAGGTCGTCCGTTGAGCATCCTAATGTCACAGAAAGGGGTAAATGCCACCGTTACTGTTGTACATAGCCAAACCAAAGATCTTGAAAGAGTTTGTGCCGAAGCAGATATCCTTATTGCAGCATTGGGCTCGCCTGAATTCATTAAGGCCAACATGGTAAAAGAGGGCGCTGTTGTTATTGATGTTGGAACAACACGCGTTAATGCCCCTGAAACTAAATCAGGTTGGCGGCTGAAAGGAGATGTAAAGTTCGACGAAGTTGCACCAAAGTGTTCGTATATTACTCCGGTTCCTGGCGGGGTGGGGCCTATGACCAGGGTTTCACTTTTGCTCAATACCGTTCTTGCCGCAAAAAAAAATGGGGTAACAGTTTTTTAAGAAAAAATCAATTAAGGTGCTCTTTAGACCATCTTTTTTATGGATATTTGTTAATGCATAAACATTTATAAAAATTTATTCAAATGAGAAAATACATTCAGCGTTTACAAAAGGTAGGATTTTTAGCGTTTATTGTTTTAATCCAGGCTTGTACCACAGTTCCATTGATCGGTCGCAAACAGGTGAGCCTTTTGCCTGAATCGAACATGGTTGAAATGAGCCTGACCAGTTACAGTCAGTTTTTACAAAAAAATAAACTCTCTGACAACAAAGGTCAAACGGATGTGGTTAAGCGTGTAGGAGCAAGAGTGTCGGTGGCAGTTGAGAAATATCTCAGGGAAAATGGATATACCGAACGTATTGCCGATTTTAAATGGGAATTTAACCTTGTTGACAATAATGAACCGAATGCATGGTGCATGCCAGGAGGAAAGGTCGTTTTCTATACCGGAATTCTTCCTTTGACACAAAATGATGCTGGTGTTGCCGTAGTGATGGGACATGAAATTGCACATACAGTTGCACGTCATGGTAATGAAAGAATGAGCCAGCAAATGTTATTACAATTTGGCGGAGTTGCACTTTCTGAGGCAATAAAGACCAAGCCGGAAGAAACTAAGGCAATATTTCAGACAGCATACGGCCTGGGATCGCAACTGGGCGTTATGTTGCCGTATTCGCGTCAGCATGAATATGAAGCAGATAAGCTTGGCCTGATTTTCATGGCAATGGCAGGGTATGACCCGAACGAAGCGATAGGTTTCTGGGAACGAATGGCCTCTAATTCGAAAGGCAATTCTCCCGAATTTTTAAGTACACACCCTGTCGAACAAAAGCGTATTCAAGCAATCCGTAACCTCTTGCCTGAGGTAATGAAATACTATGTCGGGCAATGATAATGTTGACATTTCGATCTTGAATTTATTTTATGTTATAGTGTTTGTTAACATTTTTTATTATTTCTCAAATTGATTTTTTATATTTGAACTGGTAAGAATGGAATAAACTTAAAAATTGCAAGATGGAATATTTTGTAAGAAATGAGGAAAAGTTTAAAAATGACAATAAATTCAGGGAAGAGATCTACTCAAAGGCTGTCAGGGCTGGGAAAAGGACCTATTTTTTTGATGTAAAATCAACAAGAAGAGACGAATTTTATCTCACTATTACTGAAAGTAAAAAACGATTCGAACAGGATGGAAGCTTTCATTTTGAAAAGCACAAGATCTTTTTATACAAAGAAGATTTTGATAAATTTATCGAAGGATTGCAGGAAGTGATTTCTTTTATTGATCAAAATCAGTTGGATGATTATGATACTGAAATCCATCCAGAATACAAAAAAGTGACTACTCCCGAAGTTAATGTCCTCGAAGTTGCATCTTTTTCAAAAGATTATACCAATATTGACTTTGAAGATTTATCCAATTAGCATTAGCTTATTGTTTTTTTAGGTCTCAACATATTAAGAATCAATCAGGTTGATTAAACTTGGTTGATTTTTTTGTATGTCGGGCATGGTTCTTAGATAGATATTATAAGCCAAAATCATTTTAGTAAAGTAGAATTAGCAATACTGCAATTGAAACACCTATAAATGTTCAAATTACATAACCCAATATCCCGACCAGAATTCTGGGAGTAATTACTTATGCTTATTTCTTTTCGATCAACGCCAAACTTATAATTTTTTCAACCCAATGCGAGATAAATAACTGCTCTTGGCTAACTTAGGATCAGCATCGAGTGCGATGTAAATTATTGTCTTGATATCAATTACAACTGCCTGCATTTTGCTTAAATCAGGCGAAGTATAGCTATTCGGTTTCTTTTCGTACATACAATGTTACCTTTCGATTAAAGAAATTATTAATTTAAATACAATATTTGTCAGAAGATTACTCTTCTGGATTTTACCCAAAATTAAGGTTGGATTAGAGTCAGGCTAAATGTCATGTAATTTTATGTAATTTTTATAATCGGTAAATATAGCCATAAATAACGGTAATATTAAACTTCGAAAAATATAAATGGAATTCAGACCAATTATTATTGGATAAAAGTTGAAAGTTCGATAATATATTTTGTACATTCAACCGGACTTATAGATGGTATTAGGGAAAATGATGAAGTAACTTTCGATTTGGAAGAAGGAAAAAAAGGAATGTAACTTTAAAGTTACCTTTGCTTGTATATAAATTGAGACATGGAGAAAATTTGCGAAGTAATTGCATACAAAAGCTATTTTGTAGATTTCTTGACAAAGCAACCAATTAGGGTTCAGAATAAGATTTTTAAAATCATTGAAGCTATTGAGACTTTGGAGAGAATACCAACAACCTATTTGAAACTCATTTCAGGGACAAATGGACTTTACGAAGCAAGAATCCAACTAGGGACAGACATTTGGCGAGTTTTCGGTTTTTTCGACAAAGGGAAATTAGTAATGACAGTTTTTCACTCCTAAATCCCCGCCTGCATAAAGCCCGAAAATGTTATAGGCAATCCTTAAAGACAGACAGACACGAATGATAAAACAGATTTTACTCGTAGGACTTGGTGGTGGACTTGGGAGCATTTTTCGCTACCTGACTTCTCTTTTGACAGCAAAGTATTATTCAAATGCTTTTCCGCTTGCGACATTTTCTGCAAACATTTTAGGTTGCTTTTTCATCGGGCTGTTAATTGGTATTCTTGGACAAAATATTCAGACAAATAACAACTTAAAACTTTTGCTCATTACTGGTTTTTGCGGTGGTTACACAACTTTTTCAACTTTTGCATCCGAAAACTTTTCCCTTTTACAGGCAAATAACTACTTGACAGCAATTCTTTATATCGGGATAAGCATTTTCGCTGGACTGCTTGCCGTTTGGCTTGGCTTGACAATTACCAAATAATTAAGAACAGTGAAATATATAACACGGACGTATCATAACGAGCCATCGAAACAGATCGGAAGAGAAGAGCTTTCAATGCTTCTCGAAGGCCTTTCGTTTCAGGAAACGAGCCGGAAGACACGATATAAATTTACTGATAAATCTATCAAATGATCGATGAATCGCCCATAAAAGTCCAGGATCGGGACAAGCCGGGGGCATGTCGCCAGGGATATATGTGGGCAAGGTATGCGCCATTGTCAAAATCAGCACTCTTAGAATACTTTATGCCATCGATGCACTTGCACGCGAAGCTGAATACCCCGATACTGCCGTTTAGCTTCCAAAAACCCGTTTTAAAATATTTGTTACCCGTGCATTGGCGTTAGTTCGAATATCTTTTTCACGCTCCTCGATTTTCAGGAACAAACCGTTTAAAGCTTGTTGCAACAGGTAATCTTCGAGTTTTACATCCACTGTTTTAAAACCTGCAATTTTTCCTACCGTTGAGCCTGCCAATTTGTTCCAGTTGGTGGTGAGTTCGTTCCACGATTGTTGGGTCGAAATTCCGGCAACCAGGTTTTTATTCAACGATTCGCGCACTTTTGGGCGGTAAAGTTCAGCGAGTTGCTGCGATGTTTTTAGTTTGAAATAGCTGGTAGCGGCATTGTCGGATCCACGCAAAATTTGGAGTCCATCGGCAAAAGTCATTTCGCGAACGCTGTTCGCGAAAATTGGTTTTGCCCCTTTCGCGGCATCTTCCGCAGCACGGTTGATCCGGACAATTACATCGTCAACCAATTTTGCGCCGCCCGGAATCTTTGAAATATTGTCGATAATTGTTTTTGCTTCAGGCGGAAGTAAAATCTTTACTGCCTGATCTTTCAAATAACCATCCACTGCCGATAACCGTTTCACCGAACTGTCGGCGCCCACCAAAAGGGCATCCTTCAATCCGGCAATAATTTCGGTATTCGATAACGGTAAATTCTGGTTGGCTGCCGATTGTGCAATTTGAGTAAACTCGGCACATGAATTTAGGGTGAACAGTGAGAAGAGCAGGGCAATGATTTTTATTTTTTTCATGATTGAAAAGATTGAATGGATTGATGCACAAAGATTGAATTTTTCACCACAAATAAAAAGGATTGGCACAGATAAAAAACTGGCGCTGTTTTAAATCTGTGAAAATCTATGCAATCTGTGGTAATCTATTTTCGTCGTACAGGTTTGGTATCATTTTTTTTAGCTGAACCAAATAGTCCGTCGAGCAAGTCTTTCCGGTTTAAACGGAGCAGCTCACTTTTTATTTCCTGTTGATTTTCACGCTGGTACCAGAAAAAATACTTGCGTTGGGCCAGCTTTTCTTTCTGACTTTTAGGCGTAAATACCTTTTGCATGGTATATGGATGATAACCAGTGTAGTATATTACGGTTGCCAAAGTCATCGGGGTGGGCGTAAAATCCTGAATCTGCTCGAGTTTAAAATCGAGATTCTTGGTTTCGACCGCCAGATTGGCCATGTCGGTATTTTCACACCCTGGATGGCTCGAAATAAAATACGGAATCAACTGCTGATTGAGGCCTTCCTGTTTATTGATTTCCTGAAAAACCTTGTTCAGCTTGTGAAAGAGTTTGAACGAAGGTTTCCGCATCAAGTCAAGTACCTGGTCTGAAGTATGTTCAGGAGCTACTTTCAGCCTTCCGGAGACATGGTGTTTTATTACTTCCCGCAAATATTCCATGTTGTCTTTATTCACCTGCGGATCACTGGTTTCCTTCAGGATCATGTCGTAACGGATTCCGCTGCCGATAAATGCTTTTTTCACATCAGGATGCTGACGGACTTTTTTGTACAAATCCAGCATCGGTTTGTGATCGACATTCAGGTTTTTACACACATCAGGATAAACGCACGACGGGCGTTTGCATTTGCGGCAAATTTCTTCGTGAATGCCCTTCATCTTGTACATGTTGGCCGACGGACCGCCCAAATCGGAAATGTAGCCTTTGAAATCGGGCATCAGTACCAGCTTGTCAACCTCTTTCATGATTGATTCTTCAGAACGGCTGGCAATAAATTTTCCCTGATGTGCAGAAATAGTGCAGAAAGTACAACCTCCAAAACATCCGCGGTGAATGTTCACCGAATGCCGGATCATATTGTAAGCAGGAATTTCCTCCTTATTTTTATAACGGGGGTGGGGAAGACGGGTGAACGGCAAATCGTAGAAACGGTCGATTTCCTTTTCTTCCAAAGGTGGCCATGGCGGATTGATAATTACCTGCCGGTTGGCAACTTCCTGAATAAGAACATTTGCTTCGACCTTGTTCGACTCTTCCTCAATGTGCATGAAGTTTTGGGCATATTTCTTTTTGTCCTCCAGACATTCTTCGTAGGAATACAACTTTATGCTGTTCCATTTTTTATTGGTGGCATATTGCCCTTCTTTCGGTACGAGAAAAGCAGTTTGCGGAATATTGGTAATTTTTTTATAATCAACTCCCTTACGGATAAGTTCGGTATATTCCAAAATTGATTTTTCGCCCATTCCGTAGAAAAGCATGTCGGCATGGGAATCCACTAAAATCGAAGGTTTCAGCTTGTCGCTCCAGTAATCGTAATGGGTTACGCGGCGCAATGAAGCTTCTATTCCTCCAACCACTAACGGAACATCAGGATACAAATCTTTCAGGACATTACAGTAAACGGTTGCGGCATAATCTGGTCGCTGGCCAGCCTTTCCTCCGGGCGTATAGGCATCGTTCGATCGTTTTCGTTTATTGGCGGTGTAATGGTTCACCATCGAATCCATATTTCCGGCGGTAACCGCGAAATAAAGGTTAGGCTTGCCCAGTTTTTTGAAATCGCGCAAATCGTCCTGCCAGTTGGGTTGCGGCACAATGGCCACTTTCAAACCTTCGGCTTCCAGTATTCTTCCTATTACTGCAGCTCCAAACGAAGGATGATCGACATAAGCGTCGCCTGTGAAAAAAATAATATCTACACTGTCCCAACCCCTTGATTCAAGCTCTTTTTTGGTTGTAGGCAACCAATTGTTGATATCGTATTTTTGATAAAGGATATTCAATTTTTTGAATTTTAAATGCGAATTACGCTATTCCTTTGACAAATGACCAAATAAAATGTTCATTTTTAAGAATTCTTTTTTTGAATGGATAAAAAATACGGGATAAAAAGACTGTCAGTTATTTGCTGAATGTTGCTTTTTCTAATTTTAAGCATTTATAAAATCAAATCATGGAACTTTTCAAACCGAAGGATTTCCTGAAGTGTTTGATAGTGAGGCATTGCTCAAACGCGTTCCGAAATCGGGGCCTTGTATCCTTGTTTCAAATCATCCGTTTGGCGGTTTGGAGTCAATTTTACTGATTAAAATTCTTAGTCCGATTCGTACGGATATTAAAATTGTTTCCACTCAATTGTTGCAAAAAACCGATCCGATAAGTGATTTTTTTCTTGAAGACGGTCCTTTTCCGAAAAAGACGGACAAACGTGCAAGTACAATTGGTCAGGAACAAGCTTCGGGACATCTCGGAAAAGGTGGAGTCCTTTGTCTATTTCCGGCAGACGATGTTTCGCAGTTTGATGATTACATGGTTCTTTCTGACAAACAATGGCAATACACTTCCCTGAAATTCATCAAACAACAAAAAGTTCCGGTGGTTCCGGTGGTTCATTTTCAAGGCAATAACAGCAGGTTGTTTTACTTATTGGCTTAAACGTCAGCAAAAAATTGAAACTGTTGCAGAACCTTTGCCACATGAAAAAATTATAATTATCTGATTGCGAATCAAAAGCAGGTTAGAATTTGAGCAGTAGTAAACAAATTTTGAATATTTCGGTTTTGATTAAGTGACTTTTTTTTTATTAAAAACGAAGTTGAACGACACCTTGATATTAATTCGAACGGTGATGTATATGTTTCCGATGATGTGAATGGCCGGATTTACCGGATTTTATATCAGCCAAAATAAATTGTTTGCAAAATAGTGGTATATTTGACCATACAAAATCTAAATGAAATTTAATGAGACGAATATTTAATACTCTAATTTTCAGTGTTATATTATTCGGGTTGATAATTTCCTGCCAGAACAATACTAAAAAAAAGAAAGTCGAGCCTGTTAGTGCAGGGCAATTGGCAAAAGAAATCACCGAAAATCTGCCTGTTCAAACAACTGAGATAGAACATCCGGGCAAAGCTGTTTATACAAAATATTGTTTGACCTGTCATCAGGCCGATGGATCGGGAGTCCCTAGAATGCATCCGCCCTTAGGTCCGGGAAGTTGGACGGGAAACGATCCCGAAGAGTTGATAGCCATTATGATGAAAGGGCTCAGCGGAAAAATTGAGGTAAATGGAGAAATTTACAAAAGTTTTATGCCCTCCCATGCCAAATTAACCGATCAGGAGATTGCCGATGTATTAACTTATATCCGTATTAGTTTCGGAAATAGTTTTGATCCGGTTTATGCCGAATTGGTTAAAAAGATAAGAAGTGGAAGATAAATAGTTAGCGTTGAAAGCATACTAAAAAGGTCGTCATGAGTATTAATCAGGACGACCTTTATTTTGTTACCATGTTCTTTTAATGGCAAATTTTGCAAAAAACAGTCTATCCATTTTTTGTTGTTGATAAATCAATTACAATTCAAGTAGGTAAATTATGAGTAATCCTATTCATTCTTTTAATTTTGATTCAAATATGAATCCAGGGATAAAGATCCTTGACAATACATCTGAAGTGTACAAAATGCAAAAGCTGGCAAAAAAGGAGGCAAAATAGCCAAAGATGCCCGATTAGCTCTTGAACAGAAAACTGGGAAAAAAGTGGTAACGGGCGAAAATTTTTTACCCCCTTCAAAAGAGAACAAAAAGTTAAAATAAAGCTACAAATTCGCATATGAATCCTTTCCTAAAACAAGTTGCCAACTATCTCTATACCAATCATCGTTCAGAATTGAGCGATTATTGCCTTGTTTTTCCGGGTAGGAGAGCGGGTGTGTTTTTTACAGCTTACCTCAATGAATTGGTAGAGACTTCGATGCTTTCGCCTGAAATTATAACCATCAATGATTTGATTTCTTCGGTATCGGGCTTGCAGCAGGCCGATCAGGTTTCGCTGGTACTGAAACTTCAGGAAGTTTACAGGCAGGTGACTGGCCATCAGGAACCATTGGACGAGTTTTTTTTCTGGGGCGAAATTCTTTTGGCCGACTTTGACGATATCGATAAATATCTATTGAATGCCGATGATTTGTTCAGGAATATTTCTGATTTAAAAGACCTTGAAAATCAATTTGAATACCTGACTGCGGAACAAAAAGCCGCCATTGAGGAATTTTGGGGCAATCTGGAAAAAGTGCCGCATTCGTTTAACAAGGAAAAATTCATCGGTATCTGGATAAAACTGGCTGAAATCTATCATCAGTTTAGGAAATCACTCCGCCAAAACAATATTGCCTATTCAGGAATGATTTACCGTGATGTGTCAGATGGGTTGGTTGAACAGTTGCCGGTGGAATTTAAGGCCAAAAAGTATGTACTTATCGGATTCAACGCGCTGAGCAATTGCGAGAAAGCCATTTTTAAAAAATTGGATAAATTGAACAAAGCATTGTTTTTCTGGGATTACGATGAATTTTACCTGAAAGACAATGAAAACGAAGCTGGCCGGTTTCTTCGGACAAATATGATCAGTTTCCCAGCTCCGAAGAATTTTGTTCCGGAGAAATCGCCGACTCCCAAAAACCGAAAAATTACACTGGTTTCGGTTCCCGGAAACATTACCCAGGCACAGGCAATCAATATTCCGCAGGTAGTTAAAAGCTTCCAGATCAATAGCCGTTTCGACAATACTGCTTTTGTTCTGGCAGATGAAAATCTTCTGATTCCGGTTATTTCAGCGGTTGGCAAAAACTTCGCCGACATAAATATCACAATGGGTTATCCGTTTGTAAACACGCCTGTTTACGGATTTATTTCTCAGGTGATCAGCCTTCAGAAGAACATCCGGAAATCGGGGACATCGCCCGTTTTTTATCACAAGCCGGTAGTGGCAATTCTGAACCATCAGTTTGTTGTCAATGCCGAAATAAAAACGTTTGTCTCAGGAATTTACAAACGGAACAAGGTTTATATGGAGGCCAGTGAACTGAATCTTAATCCATTCGTGAAGAAAATATTTGCCCGTCCGGAAAGCTGGCAAGACATTCTCGACTATTTTCTGGGCGTACTAAAAGAACTTGCCCTGAAGTTTGACAGTACCGCGAACGAACAGGTGAAATTGGAATCGGAGTACCTTTTTCAGGCATTTCTGACAGTTCAACGGTTGAAGGACACGCTGGAAGCATTGAATGTGCCCGACTTTCCGGTTAAAATATTGTACCGTTTGCTCGATCAGAGTTTGCGGCGTATTTCCATTCCGTTTGAAGGTGAACCGCTCACGGGCTTGCAGGTTATGGGATTGCTTGAAACGCGCTGCCTCGATTTCGAAAACCTGGTTTTGTTCTCGGCCAACGAAGGTTTTTTGCCAAGGGTCGCTGCCGGCCATTCGTTTGTTCCTTATCATCTGCGGAAAGGATTTGGAATGCCCACCTACGAAGACCGTGATGCCATGTACGCCTATTATTTCTATCGCATGATCCAGCGGTCGGAAAAAACAGTGCTTGTGTATAATTCAATTACGGAGGGTGTTGCTTCGTCGGAGAAGAGCCGCTTTTTATACCAGCTTTTGTATGATTCGGAATTTGAGATTGAAGAGCTGAACCTGAGTTTCAACTTTAAAGGCACTACCAACGAACCCATCAGGATTGAAGCCACCAAATCGCACATTCAAAAATTAATTTCGAAATATTCAGAAAGTAAACTGAGCCCAAGCGCCATCAATACCTATCTCGATTGCAAATTGAAGTTTTACTTTAAATACATTGCCGGAATCAAGGAAAAGGAGGAGTTGAAAGAGGAAATTGATGCGGTTTTATTCGGGAACCTGTTTCATTATGCCATCGAACTTTTATATAAACCTTTTGAAAATAAAGTGGTTGAAGCTGCTGCTTTGAAACTGCTGCGGGGCGATCATCGCCAGATTAATGAGGTTGTACGCCAGTCGATCGCGGTGAAATATTATCAGATGGAACCAGATGAAGTGTCACGGCTTCAACTCGGCGGACAGAGTATTCTGATTGCCTCGCACATTCGCGATTACATTTTTCAGTTGCTCGAAAACGACATCCGGTTTGCCACTTTTCAAATTTTGGGCCTCGAAAAAGATTTTTCTGCATATTATCAGGTGGTTTCCAACGAAAAAACTTACCAGATCAGGATTGGCGGCATCATTGACAGGTTGGATGAAACTGTTGAGGGTTTGCGGATTATCGACTATAAAACTGGCCGGAACATGAAACTGGATTTCAAAGACTGGCCACAATTGGTTGACCGGAATTATTCTGATCGCCGGAAGGAAATTTTTCAAACCCTGATCTATTCGGATATTGTGAGCCGGACAGAAAATCACCCGGCCATATTTCCGGTTATTTATAAACTCGACAATCTGTTTGATGAAGAGTTTGTTCCGAATGTCATCTTTCAGGGCGAAAAGCTTTCATTTCATCAGGTAGCCGATGAATTCAGAGGGATCTTTTCTGATGTATTGTCAGAAATGTTCAGCGGTACGAATATATACGATCAGACAAAAGACTTGCAGAAATGCAACTATTGCACGTATAATAAGATTTGCAGGAGGTGAAAAGTAATCAGTGTTCAGTCGCAGTGTTCACGCATGTGGAACCTGGAACCTGGAACTTGAAATTTGGAACTTTTACCCGTCCTTCAGTAAATCCGGTCTCAGGCGTTTTGTCCGTTCAAAAGCTTGCTTTTCCTGCCATTCGTTTATTTTTTTTTCATTTCCGGAGAGCAGTATTTCCGGAACTTTCCATCCATTGTATTCTGCAGGCCTGGTATAAACAGGTGGGCTCAACAGGTTGTCCTGAAAAGAATCTGTCAGTGCCGAAGTTTCGTCTGACAGAACGCCGGGAATGAGGCGAACCACGCTGTCAACAATAACAGCCGCAGCCAATTCACCGCCTGTCAGGACGTAATCGCCTATCGATATTTCCATGGTGACCAGGTGTTCACGGATGCGCTGGTCGATCCCTTTGTAATGCCCGCAAAGAATGATGATATTATTCAGGAGTGAAACTTTGTTGGCTACTTTTTGTGTCAATATATTTCCATCCGGACTGGTATAAATCACTTCATCGTATTCCCTTTGCAACTTCAGAAAATTGATCGCACTTTCTATGGGCTGGATGGTCATTACCATTCCGGCGCCGCCGCTAAAGGCATAATCATCAGTTCGGCGATGTTTGTCCTGCGAAAAGTCGCGGATGTTGTGTACAAAAATTTCAACCAACCCTTTGTCCTGACCTCTTTTTATAATCGAATGCCTGAAAGGGCTTTCAAGCAATTCAGGAACAACGGTAAGAATATCAATACGCATATCACTTTTTATTTTAGGCAAAAGTAACAACCTGAGCTCAATGTTTTCAAGTTCGCTGAATTATTAGCCGAAAAAATCGTGTAAAAGTTATCTTTTTCCCACTAAACCAAATGTTTTGCACTTTTATTAACGAAAATCTTTGAGTATTAGCTTGTAATATATATTTTCGTAGGCTGAAAGAAACCTTATTCTCTGTTAATTACAATGTAATTTAAAATTTTGTTATGGAACCCAAAGATCTAAAAAACTCAAAAGCTGAGTTAAGTGGTACACAAGTTGAACCAGAAACTATTAATGATCAGAATGTTGCTGAAGTTACTGAAGAACAAATTGAAGTGGCTGAAGTAACTGAACCTGAAGTAACTGTTGTAGCGGTTACTGAAGAAGAAGTTGCCGGGGTAGAAGGATCTACGGAAGACAACAGTCAGAAAGAAGAGAGGACAGATTATGCCACTTTAAATGAAGTTGAGCTCATTAATACACTTCGTCTTTTACTTGAAGGTGATGATGACCGTATCAAAGATGATGTGGAAGCTATCAAAGTACATTTTTTCCGTCTTTACCGGGCAAATATTGAAGCTCAGAAAGCTGCATTTATTGAAGCTGGTGGCGATATCGCCGAATTTAAAGCAGAACCCGATCCTTATGAATTAAATCTTCGTGAATTGTTAAAACAATATCAGGACGAAAGGAATGACCGGAACAAGAAAATAGATGAACTGAAAGATGAAAATCTTCAGAAGAAATATGATATTATTGAAGAGATTAAAGCTCTTATCAACAATAAGGAATCAATAAACAGGACTTTCCACGAATTCCGTGAATTACAGAACCGTTGGAGAGAAATTGGAATGGTCCCTCAATCAAAATTGAAAGATCTTTGGGAAACTTACCATCATCACGTTGAAAACTTTTACGATTTTATCAAGATCAACAAAGAACTTCGTGATCTGGACCTGAAGAAAAACCTGGAAATAAAGATGGAGATTTGCGAAAAATCAGAAGAGCTTCTGGTTGAACCATCCATTATTAAGGCATTTAATATACTGCAAAAATACCACGAACAATGGCGCGAAGCAGGTCCTGTTCCACGCGATAAAAAAGATGAACTTTGGGAACGTTTCAAAGCTGCTACTTCTATCATTAATAAAAAACATCAGGATTATTTTGAAGGACGGAAATCGGATCAGAAAAAGAACCTCGATGCGAAGATTGCTTTGTGCGAGAAAGTGGAAGGAATTTCAAATAGCGAAATAGAATCGCACCGCGACTGGGACGAAAGATCGAGAGGCCTCATTGAATTGCAAAAAATCTGGAGAACGATTGGTTTTGCCCCAAAAAAGGACAACAACAAAATATACGAACGTTTCCGAATTGCATCTGACAAATTTTTCGACCGCAAGCGTGAGTTTTACAATCAGAATAAAGAGGGCCAAACAAATAACCTTCAGTTAAAAACTGATTTATGTGTACAGGCAGAAGTATTAAAAGACAGCACCGACTGGAAAAAAACAGCCGATGAATTCATTAATATTCAGAAGGCATGGAAAGAAATCGGACCGGTACCACGAAAATATTCCGATGTTATTTGGAAACGGTTCAGGGCTGCCTGCGATCATTTCTTCGAAAATAAATCGAAACATTTTTCATCAATTGACGGTGAACAAGCAGATAACCTCAAAAGAAAAAGAGCACTTCTGGAAGAAGTAAAAAGTTTTGTCCTTAGCGGTGATGACAGTGCTGATTTGGATAAACTGAAAGAATTTCAACGCACATTTACCGAAATTGGCCATGTGCCATTTAAAGAAAAAGATGCCATCCAAAATGAATTCCGTGATGTGATCAACCGTCATTTTGACTCATTGCGCATTGACGAAAAGCATCGCAACCTGATGAAATTCAAGAACAAAGTGGCAGGCAATACATCTTCAGGAAAAGGCCAGAACAAAAACCGCTTCGAACGCGAAAAATACATGACAAAGTTGAAACAAATGGAATCAGACCTTGCATTGCTGGACAACAACATCGGTTTCTTTGCCAATACTAAAAATGCGGAAGCCTTGATTGGCGACGTAAACCTGAAAATTGCCAACACGAAAGAAAAAATCGAATTCCTTAAAGAGAAAATCCGAATCATGGATTCGATGGAAGACGATGAATAGCATCATAAAAAACCCGCTAGAAGAAAGCGGGTTTTTTATTGTTAGAATAGTATTAAATTCTCATACATTTTTTAGCGGTAAGTTTTATTAATTAACTTTGCACGCTTTTAAGGACATTTAAATTATAACATCTTGTCAGCAACCAGATACATATTTGTTACAGGAGGAGTTACCTCATCTCTCGGCAAAGGAATTTTAGCAGCCTCGCTTGCTAAACTGCTCCAATCCAGAGGTTATTCTGTGACGATTCAAAAGTTGGACCCTTATATTAACGTAGATCCCGGAACCTTGAACCCTTATGAACACGGTGAATGTTTTGTGACCGATGACGGGGCAGAAACAGACCTTGACCTTGGTCATTACGAACGTTTTCTGAATGTTCCGACCTCACAGGCCAATAATGTTACCACCGGCCGGATTTATCAATCAGTAATCAACAAAGAGCGTCGGGGCGATTATCTCGGGAAAACAGTTCAGATCATTCCCCACATTACCGATGAAATTAAACGGAAAATTAAAATTCTGGGATCGAAGGGCAAGTACGACATTGTTGTTACTGAAATTGGCGGAACTGTAGGCGATATGGAATCGCTTCCATACATTGAAGCTGTTCGTCAGTTGAAATGGGAATTGGGGCTACACGCCCTTGTAATTCATTTAACGCTGGTTCCTTATTTGGCAGCAACAGGCGAGTTGAAAACCAAACCCACCCAACATTCAGTAAAATTATTGCTCGAAAACGGGGTTCAGCCTGATGTATTGGTTTTACGGACCGAGCACGAACTTGGAATGGATTTGCGTAAAAAGGTTGCCCTTTTCTGTAATGTTTCCATCGAAGCTGTTATTCAATCTGTTGATGTTGCAAGCATTTACGAAGTACCGAACAAGATGCTCGAACAGCATCTTGATGAAATTGTATTGCGCAAAATGGGCCTTCCGCTGAAAGATGAACCAAAGTTGGACGACTGGAACGATTTCCTGAAAAAACTTAAAAAGCCTACTTCGGAAATAGAAATTGGTTTGGTTGGTAAGTATGTTGAATTGCAGGATGCTTACAAATCAATTGTTGAAGCATTGCTCCACGGTGGGGTTATGAATTTATGCAAGGTGAAAATTCGCTGGATACATTCAGAAAAAATTACTCCTGAAAATGTTGAAAAGAAACTGGAAGGCCTCAAAGGCATTATTGTGGCTCCGGGTTTTGGACACCGCGGTATTGAAGGAAAAATTATTGCCACACAATATGTACGGGAACACAACATTCCATTCTTCGGAATTTGTCTGGGAATGCAAATAGCAGTAATTGAGTTTGCCCGCAATGTTCTTGGCCTTGCTTCAGCTGATTCTACCGAAATGAACGAGCAAACAGATTGCCCTGTTATCGACCTTATGGAAGAACAAAAAGGGGTGGCCGAAAAAGGCGGGACCATGCGGCTTGGAGCATACAAATGTCACATTGTTGACAAAAATACCAATATTTACAGGGCATACAATAAGTTGGAGGTAAAGGAAAGACACCGCCACCGGTATGAATTTAATGATCGGTATATAAAAGATTTTGAAGCCGCAGGAATGAAAGCCACTGGCCGGAATCCGGATACCAATCTTGTTGAGGTTATTGAAATTCCTTCGCACAAATGGTTTGTCGGAGTGCAGTTTCATCCTGAATACAGCAGTACAGTTTTAAAACCACATCCGTTGTTTGTTGCTTTTATAAAAGCCTCACTCGGAAAATAATTAAATTTTATATGGATAGGAATACGGTTATAGGTGTAGCCCTTATTTTTGCGATACTGATAGGGTTCAGCTATTTTAACAAACCCTCGGAAGAGCAGCTGACCGCTGCAAAACGTACCCGCGATTCGATTGAAATGGTGCGCCTTGAACAACAAAAGGAAATAGCAACCGCAGCAAAACTCGATGAAATACAAGCTTCAGCAGAAGTCGTATTACAGAGCGATAGCCTGACCTCGGATCAGGACAATGCGCTAAAAGAAAAATTCGGTGTCTTCGCCGCCGCATCTGTAGGTCAGGAAAAGTTTTATGTGATCGAAAATAACCTGATGAAGGTTACTTTGTCGAACAAAGGTGGCCGCATTTATTCGGTAGAGCTTAAAGATTTCAAAACCCATGATCAAAAGCCTTTGATTCTGTTTGAAGGAAATAGCAGTAAATTCGGATTGAATTTCTTTGCTCAGAACCGCAGCATCGAAACCGAATCGTTCTATTTTATCCCTTCTGATTCGGCTGCCAATCAAGTGGTAAACGGTCCGGAGGTGAAAAAAGGAAAAGAAGGGAATGAGAAGTTCAATTCAGAAAACAAAGGTGGCTCAACCATCTTCTCGATGAGGCTTTTTGCCGGCAACGGTAAATACCTCGAATATAAATATACCCTAAGTTATAACTCATTCCTTGTTGGATTCGAGGTGAATACAAGTGGATTGAGCAATGTGATTACTACCAATTCAAATTACCTGAATTTTAACTGGAACATCAATGTTCCGCGTCAGGAAAGGAAATCGCAATACGGTGAGGACAGCTACACCACCATTCACTATAAATATCTGGATGATGCAGCGGATAATCTTTCTACCGGAGAATTAGAAGAAGAAAGTCTTCGCACCAAAACTAAATGGATCAGTTTTAAACAGTTGTTCTTTTCATCGACCTTAATAGCCGATGATTCGTTCCCAACTGCCGATATCAAAACTGAATTGACGAAGGAAGATCCGCTGTACCTTGGTAATTTTAATGCCGATATTGCTTTGCCATACGAAGGTAAAGATTCGGAAAGCATTAAAATGAAGTTTTTCTTTGGGCCAAACCATTACAATACGCTGAAACAGTATGATCTTTCGATGGAAAGCCTTGTGAATCTGGGTTATGTAGTTATCCGTCAGGTCAATCAGTGGCTCATCATTCCAACTTTTAATTTTTTACGAAATTACATCGATAATTTCGGAATAATTATTTTGTTACTAACCATCTTTATCAAACTGTTGATTTTCCCGTTCACCTATAAATCGTACCATTCTCAGGCTAAAATGAAAGCTCTGAAACCGGAGATAGATGAAATTAATGAGAAATTCAGCAAGGATAAAGCCATGGAGAAACAGCAGGCAACCATGGCACTGTACAAAAAAGCGGGCGTGAACCCGATGGGCGGATGTTTGCCAATGTTGTTCCAATTTCCGGTACTGATCGCCATGTTCTTCTTTTTCCCTACATCGATTGAATTGCGTCAGGAAAGTTTTTTATGGGCCACCGACTTGTCAACTTACGATTCAATCCTGAACCTGCCTTTCACTATACCTTTTTATGGTGATCATGTGAGTTTGTTTTGTTTGCTGATGACTGTCACTACCATACTTTCAACCTACCTTAATTCGGAGGTCCAGAATACAGCGGCAATGCCAGGTATGAAAACCATGATGTATATTATGCCGGTCATGTTCCTGTTTATTTTGAACAGTTATGCTTCAGGTCTTAGTTATTACTATTTCCTTGCCAACGTAATCACCATTGGACAAATGTATGTTTTCCGATTTATGGTCGATGAAGATAAAATTAGGGCGCAGATACTTATCAACAAGAAAAAGCCGCCGGTCCCTAAATCAAACTTCCAAAAGAAACTGGAAGATATGGCGAAACAAAAAGGTGTACAACCACGAAAGCAATAAGTTTAAATAATCGGTATTGATGAAGTTGTGGTTGTTGGTTACGGTACCCGAATGAAAGAAGAACTGACAGGTGCCGTGTCCACAGTTTCAAGCGAACAGATGCAGATTTCAACTGCGCCGAGCGTAGTTAGCCGCATTCAGGGGCAGGTATCCGGTGTAACCATTACACAGGCCAACAGGCCCGGTGGGGATGCCAACATTCGCATTCGCGGGTTAGGTACTATTAATAACAATGGCCCGTTGTTTATTATTGATGGTGTGCCGTCTGGTCCGGGAAACAATATCAGCCCCAATGATATTGAGTCGATCTCCATCCTGAAGGACGCTTCCTCTGCTGCTATTTATGGTACAAGGGGTGCAAATGGAGTTGTTATCATTACAACCAAACGTGGCCGTGACAATCAACAGCCAACTATTAATTTTTCTGTAAGAACAGGCCTCACAAATGCTGTTAACCAGTATGATATGCTGAATACACCGGAATATGCCGAAGCAGTTTGGTTGTCATTCAAAAACAGGGGAATAGCTCCTACACATAACCAATATGGTTCAGGGGCAAAACCTGTAATTCCTGATTATATTTTACCGGCAGGTAAAAAGGCAGGCGATCCTTCAGTCAATCCTGCCCTGTATAAATACCCTGATTATCAGATTTTCGAAGCTAATAAAACAGGAACAAACTGGTACGATGAAATTTACCAAAGCGGTTTGGTTCAGGAATACGACCTTTCTGTTGCCGGTGGCGGTAAAAATAGCACTTATGCTTTTTCTGGTAGCTATCTTGATGAAGATGGCCTTTTGAAAAATACTAATTTCAAAAGATATAACTTCAGAATGAACTCGGTAACTTAGGCGATAACGGAGAAGGTACCGTAATATCACAGGCTTACCGTTCACAACCAATTATTCCTGTTTACGACATCATGGGAAATTATGCCGGTTCAAAAGCTCCCGAAATGGGTAACTCCGCAAACCCGGTCGCAATGCTCGACCGTGCAAAAAACAACAATGGTAAATGGGTCAGGGTTCTTGGTAATGTTTATGGTGAAGTTACTTTAATGAAGGGGCTTACTGTAAAATCGTTGTTGGGTTATAATTTCGGACAATGGAATTATAAAGGATATAACATTCCTAAGGGTGTACGACATTTTTCCCTTTTTGTAACTACACAGCCACAGTCGTTGGGTTAAATTTTGCAATTTGTTGCATTTTTAATTCAAGTGCCTTTTTGAAAAGATTCTTCGTGTTTTTTGCCCATTGGGTTGATTCAAGTTCTATCAGGTAATTTAAATCCCTCAATAAATGGGCAAAACATAATTGATGGCCACGTGAATAAGTGCCGATATGTGTTTTCCATCTATCGGAGTTCAGTATCGCGTTGATAAACCCTTTCGGAAATAATTTCTGAACGGTTTGTTTGCCCCTGCTTATGGACATTGCTATAAACGTAAGCGTTGTGTTTTGCCATATCCACGCCCAGAACTTATCCCCATTTACTTTCAACCCTGTTTCATCGCCACCAACAGACCTGCTTTGGGAAATACTATTTTGAATGGCATCATAAACCACCTGTGATTTATCGCCCAATCGTTGGAGCAGGTTCCCAATACTTCCTTGGCTTATGGGTAAATTAAAAACATCAGAAAACAGTTCTGTCATCCGTTTGAATGGCAAATATTGATATACAGAAAAATACCCAACTAATGCTTCTACACTTGGTCC
>JANONW010000088.1:0-1902 GCA_031421065.1 Prolixibacteraceae bacterium | reverse complement strand
TTCAGCTTGAAATGAATCTGCCAATCATCGAAGAACAAACCGCTATTGCCAAAGTGTTGCAGGCAGCCGACAAAGAAATTCAACTTCTCAAAGCCAAAACAGAAAAACTCAGGGAGCAGAAAAAGGGGTTGATGCAGGTTTTGCTGACAGGGAAGAAGAGATTAAGGATATAGACAGTAAGGGCACAATATTTTGTGCCCGATATATTACAAGAGAAAAATGATGAACAATTACAATCCAAATATCCACCATCGCAAATCTATCCGTCTGAAAGGATACGATTATTCCCGGGCAGGATTGTATTTTATTACAATATGCGTAAAAGACAGGGAATGGTTGTTTGGGGAAATCGTTGATGGTAAAATAATATTGAACGATGCAGGAAAAATTTCCGACGAATGTTGGTTGGGAATTCCCGAACATTTTCCGAATGTTGTTTTACACGAACATATTGTAATGCCAAATCATGTTCATGGTATTGTTGAATTGATCAAAACCGATTCATCACCGATTGATTCGAACGAATCACCACGGAATGAATTTCAAAAAATCATTCCATATTCCATTGGATCAATTATCCGGGGATATAAAATTGGGGTCACAAAATGGTTTAGAAATAATACCGTAGGGGTTGAAAATTTTCAACCCCAATCAATTTGGCAACGCAATTATTATGAACATATCATTCGTAATGAGATATCCTATCACAAGATTTCCGAATATATAATCAATAATCCCAATAATTGGAAAGATGATAATTTTTTCAACGTATGATATCAATTTTCTGATGTCATGGAAATGTTTCAAATAAAACAAAAGAAAAATGAATACCCCAAGTTTCAAAGAAGACCATATCAGTCAGATACCCGCCTTGCAGTTGTTGCAAAAATTGGGATATAAATATTTGAGCCCGGCAGAAACCGAAAAGCTACGTGGTGGAAAAACCAGTAATGTTTTACTTGAAGACATTCTGCGCAAACAGTTGAAGGAGATCAACTCAGACAAAAGGATCAGTTCAACAAAGACTACTTATATCAGCGATGCCAATATCGAAAACGGGATTCGTGCATTAAAAGAATTGCCGATGAACGAAGGTTACATTGCTGCCTGCGAAACGGTTTACGACCTTATTACATTGGGAAAAGCATTTGAACAGAATTTTGACGGAGATAAAAAAAGCATAACGCTTCAATACATTGACTGGAATCCGGAGACATTTTTAACGAATAATGTATTCCATTTAACCGAAGAATACAGTGTAATCCGAAGCGCAAGTAAAGAGCATTATCGTCCCGATCTGGTTTTATTCGTGAATGGAATTCCCTTATGTGTGATTGAATGTAAACGACCCGATATGAAGGAACCCCTGGTGCAGGCAATCAGCCAGCACCTGCGCAGCCAGCAGGAAGACGGCATCCGTGCTTTGTATGTTTATGCGCAGGTGATTATGAGTGTCGCTACTCAGGAAGCAGCTTATGCCACCAACGCAACGCCTGAGAAATTCTGGTCAAAGTGGGAGGAGAAGGAAGGGTTCAATATTTTGAACCCATACAATGACGACGGCGAAAACAGTTATAGCTCAGCTCTGGTGGACTTAAAAAATCAACCGCTATCAATAGTACAGAAGGAGAAATTGTTTAGCGAACGATTTAAATATGTAAGGCAATATTTTGATGATCTGGAAAAAGAAAATATTCTCCCCACTGTTCAGGATAAGTATCTGTTTGGTTTATGCAGACCGGAAAGGTTTATGGATATTATTTTCAATTTCATCCTCTTCGATAATGCAGAGAAAAAAATTGCCCGGTATCAGCAGTTTTTTGCGATTAAAAAATCCATGAAACGTATCCTTCAGATTGAAGGGGGCAGGAGAAAAGGTGGAGTAATCTGGCACACGCAGGG
>JANONW010000087.1:0-4597 GCA_031421065.1 Prolixibacteraceae bacterium | reverse complement strand
CCGGTCTTTTGCTTCAATTATTTTCCTGAATTCGTCGATTGTAAGTTTGCCTTTCCCAACTTCGAGCAAAGTGCCAACAATAGCACGAACCATGTTTCGCAGAAAACGATCGGCTTTAATGGTGAAAATTATTTGTGTATTTTTCACTTCCCATTCAGCCCAAAATATTTTGCAGTTGTTGGTTTTTACATCGGTATGCAATTTGCTAAAACTCGTAAAGTCTTCATATTCTAACAATAAACGGGCGGCGTCATTCATTTTATCAATATCCAAAGGCAATAAATATTTAAAGCTTGTTTCGGTTTTAAACGGATTTTTTTGTGTTGAAATATAGTATTTATAGGTTCGCGAAACGGCACTAAACCGGGCATGAATATCATTATCGACCGGCCATATTTTTTGGATGGCAATGTCCTTAGGCAGTAAACTATTCAGCTTGTAAACGAGGTTTTCGGGTTCCTGAATTTCTTTTGAATATTCGAAATGAAACACAAAAAAGGAAGCGTGAACACCTGTATCGGTGCGACCGGCACCCACAACCTCAACAGTTTCGCGTAATACGGTTGATATTGTTTTTTCAATCACCTCCTGCACCGAAATTGCATTGGGCTGAATTTGCCAGCCGTGGTAATTTGTGCCCTTAAAACTAAGTTGTACAAAATATCGATTCACTTTTTAATATTTGGATTTGGAATCAAATTTAGAAGAATTCGTTTTGAAAATGATAACACGCCAAAATAACTTATTTCTTCAAACAATTTTATCAGCCGCCATCATCAATCTAACCATATTTTTTTTTAATTTTAACAATGATTCCAGTCCGACAACCCTATTTTTCTCAACCGAATGAGAATCGGGTATTTTCGGAACAGGACAGATTATTTGGCAATATTGCCGTTAAAAGTGATTTGATTGCAAAACAGGGTTCAGCCTTGGCTCGCCGACAGGCAGGAAGCAATAATTTGGACGCATATTTTGCAAAAAACAAAGTTCTTTGACATAATTGTTTTATGTATTTCAGTATCCGGACAAAGTTCACCCATAAACAGCGGATGTTGGCCCACATTTGGTGTTTGGTTTCGCCACGGTACCTGCTTTTGGCATTTGGATAATGGTAGCCTAACTGAAAAATGGTGGCTTCAACATTGTTGCGGAACTGTAAAGTTTCAATGGGCGTTTCTGCTATCTTTTTGCGGATCAGGTATGCATCAATATCTTTTGGGGTAAAGTAGCGGTAAGCTTTTTCTGTTTTGATGCGCCATTTAATGGTGCCGTTCTTGCATGTAACCTGTACAGAATCGACTATTTCGTTGGTAACCGTGTCAAAAACAGTGAGTTCATCGTTTTCGGAAAAGTTGAACTGGTACCTGCTTTTCGCCCCTTGTATGGCATGGAGGTAAAGTTCAATGTCGTTGTCTTTACAATATTGTTGATTCTCTGGGCTATGATATGCCCCGTCAGCATGTGCTGCTTCTACTTTATCAGGGAATACTTCCTGCACTTTTTCAATGCCATCCTGAAGAAAACCAACATCAGAAGTACTGGCTTTTTTCACTTTAACATTGCCGATCAGGTTTAGTTGTTTGTCTTCATCGCAACTCTCGGTTACATTGATGCTGTACCCTTTCCTCTTTTGATCGTCCTTGTTCCGGTAATGGCAGTCCGTATCGTGTGGCGACTGTACCGATTTGGCCGATATATCTTCTTTCTCACGGGCAACAACCACTTTTTTTTCATCTACCCGGTACTGCTCGTTGAAAACCCGTTGGAGGGTTTGATAATGAACACTTGCAGAGGATGAAAACAGGGGCAATATATTGTATATCAACCCACCAAGCTCCTGCAAACGGCTTTTTACCTCTTCGCTCGAGCAGGTGTAAACAACTTTGTTGCCTTCCAGTTGGAGCAGGCCGTCTAACCGGTCTTGGGTTGCTTTGTCAAGTTGGCCAGCCTGCTTCACCTGGGCATAAAATAAACGCAGTGTTTCGTGTATCAGTTCGTAACGGCTAAGCCAGGCGATATTGCTGCCCAATAATTTGCTGTCCATGCGGATACGCTTTCCACTAACTTCGAATTCAACACTTTGGCCTTTGGTGATTTGTGTAAAAACAGTATCGAAGAGGTTTTCGTTGTTTTCCTTTGCATATTCCTGGATGCGCTTGCGGAATAAATAATAGGTTGATTCCGTAGGAAGCGGGTCGTCTGCATTATGTAAACCTAAAGCACTGCGCACCAGCATGTTAAAACGACAGTCCTCGAAAATCTTTTGGTCGCTTAAGCCTTCTGCTTCCTTTAGTACCATCATGGCAACCAGTACGCGTACGGGTGCATTGGGCGTACCGTTGTCCTGGCAATATAACGGACGGAAGATATCTTCATCAACCCTCATGGTCACCTCTTTGCGAAACTGGTTATGCCAGCCTAACTCGTCCTGGTACATTTTAAGCGAATTGCCTGAAAACAATGATTTGGGCGATGTGAATATGTTAAGCTGACCTGATTCCGATGATTTTTTGAACATTTGTTGCTCTATTAATTATGAAAACAAGATACGTAAAACAATTTAAATATACAATCAAATATCTGATTATTAATTAATTAAAAACAATTTCACTTTTCGGAGTGGATTCATTAATTTAATATTCAAATTTTCTTAAATCCATAAAATTATTGTGAAAGATATTTAACCGGATAAAAATTTCAACTTATCCCTTTTGTTCAAAAAAACTGGTAAAGTTTTTGTTACACCAAAAATGTTCTACAGAAAACAGTTTTAGCCGGCGTCCTTTTTTTATTGTTACACTCTTTAATTTTTAAAAGTTATGAAAACAAAAAAAAGCGAAAAGGCAAATCTTGAAAACAAAAAAGGTTACTTTTTCTTATTTGGCTTAATGATTTCTTTGGGTGCTGTTTTATTGGCTTTTGAATGGAAGCAACCACCGCCAAAACCCATGGATTTGGGCACTGCAGCCTTTGTTGAACCCGATGTGTTGTACATTCCGCCTACCACAAATCACGAAAAGCCAGTGCCGCCAAAAGTTATTGTTCCAGAAATTTTTAAACTGGTTGACAACGATTCGGAAACGGAAATGGATTTAGATGCGTTCAACACCGAGCCTGACGAAACAATTATCAATTTAGACCAATTGGTTTTCAATTCGAAAGAAAATCAAAACAACAAAGAAGAGGAAATTTTTGTGTTGGTTGAAGAGATGCCTGAATTTCCCGGAGGGGATTTAGCTTGAGGAAATACCTGGCCAATGCGATTAAATATCCAATCATTGCGCAGGAAAATGGAATTCAAGGGAAAGTGTATGTGAGTTTTGTAATTGATGAGGCGGGAAACATTGCCAGCGTTGATTTACTTCGCGGAGTTGATATTTCGCTTGACAATGAAGCTCTGCGTGTGGTGCAAACATTACCGAAATGGAAGCCCGGAAAACAGTCAGGGAAACCTGTAAAAGTGCGTTTCAGCGTACCAATTCATTTTGAATTGCAATAGAATTTGAAAATGAGAATTATTTTGATCTGCAATTGATAATTATTTTTTATCTTTAGCTCCCGTTTTAAGGTAAAAAATCGAGTAAAAACTAAATAAAACTAAATAAAAATGGAATTAAAGAAATCACCAAAAGTCGATCTGGAGAGCAAAAGAAACGTGTACCTCATGATTGGGCTTGTAGTTTCATTGGGAATTGTCCTTTTGGCTTTTGAATGGACAGCCAAGCCATCCAAGGCAGATTCGCTGGGATCAATGGACGCATTTGACGTTGAAGAGGAAATTATTCCAATTACCCGAGAACAGGAAATTAAACCACCTCCACCTCCTCCTCCTCCAAAAGTTGTTGAAATTTTAAACATTGTTGATGATAAGACTGTAATTGACGATGATGATTTGATGATTGATACGGAGGCTGATGATCAAACATTAATTCATGTTGCTCCTGTTATTTCTGCCAAAGAAGAAAAGGAAGAAGACGAGGCACAGGTTTTCTTTATTGTTGAAGATATGCCCGAATTTCCGGGAGGCGAAATGGCATTGCGTACATATATTGCAAATGCAATTAAATATCCGGTAATTGCGCAGGAAAACGGGATTCAGGGTAAAGTGTATGTAACTTTCGTTGTAGGTAAAGATGGTAAAGTTAGCAATGCAAGTATTGCCAGGGGAGTCGATCCTTCCATTGATAAAGAAGCACTTCGTGTAATAAATATGTTACCAAAATGGAAACCAGGGAAACAGCGCGGAAAACCTGTTAACGTTTCTTATACAGTACCGATTAACTTCGTATTGCAATAAGTTAATAAAAACAATATTTTTGCACTCCCGATCCATTTATGGGTCGGGAGTTTTTATTTCATTAAAACAGAAAAATGATTGAAACAGCGCCAATTACCGAAAAGGCCGTTCTTGTAGGATTGATTACAGGCTCGCAGGACGAAAAGCAGGCAAAGGAATACCTCGATGAACTGGAATTTCTCGCGGACACCGCGGGCGCTGTGGTTTTAAAGAAGTTCACGCAAAAACTTGATGTGCCAAATACCGCGACATTTGTAGGCTCCGGTAAACTGGAAGAAATTGGCAATTACATAAAAG
>JANONW010000086.1:0-2599 GCA_031421065.1 Prolixibacteraceae bacterium | reverse complement strand
GTTTTCTTTGCTCCTTCAAGGTCTTTGTCGCCAATGTCCTTTGCTTCAATAAAACCTACTGGAATTTCTTTTTTGGTCAGAATGTAGTCGGGTGCTCCGCAAGATTGTCTCTTTGGTTCGTTGGTCGCTCTGATTGCCGGTACAATACTTTCGATAAGCTGTTCTAAAATCCCACGAAAAGTGTGTTCAGTCGCATTTCCAGCTTTGAACTTTTGGTTTACATTGTCAATGTATTGGTCTAAATTCATTTTTCAAATCCGTTTCAAATAACTACAAATGTATCAATTTCCTGCGGTGCATTGGCAAGAAAACAGCTCTTTTGCAAGCTGAATAATCATTCTGATTTCTCCATTAAGAAATGTGTTTGAATATGTGTTGGCAATATTCCAGAGTTGTTGTTGCGGTTGTTTCTTGTGGTCTTCTGACATGGGAAGAATTTGGTTTTTAATTGATTTGTTAAAATTAGGATTTTTTATTGGAACATGGGAGTTAGTGTATAAAAAAGCTCAAGGAGAAATATCCGTGATAAATTCATCAATCAAGGTTGCTTAATTACTTGGTTTCCCCTCAACATTTATCAAAATACCATCACTGAATGTAAGGCTCAATGTATCACCAACATTGTATATTGAGGCAGAATAACCCGGATTTTCAATCTCCCCGACAACAAAAATTAGCGAGCCACTATAGCTGGTGAAATGATAAAATGCTTCATCCTCGCTATCTGGATATTCGGGTGTAATATCATCCGTTCCAGTTTATGAAGTATATAAGCAATAATAGTATTCTCTATACATTATAGAAATTCAGGTACTCCTTATTATTTCACTATATCTGTGATAAAGCCTATTAAATTTAATCAACGCAAAGAAATCTTCGCCAGTAAAGAAGATATTTGAGTTTCTCTCAAATTGAATCAACTGTTGTTCAAAATCAATTTGGTAAAACACCTGGTCGAAATTTAGTACTTCACAAAAGGCCATTCTATCGTATGTTTTAAGCCATGACTTTATACCTTCATTATCTGATTCATCAAATGAATTTAATGCTTCCAACACAACTTTGATATGCTTTAAACGATCCAGCAGATAGCAAATACCTAAATATAACTCCCTGAATGGTTTGAATTTAAAATACTTAAACTGCTGCTCTGAATAATTAAATAGAATTTCATGCCTTTCAATCCACTTTTTTAAATCGTTACTTGTGAACACTTTAGGTTGACTGGTTTCAAATTCAGAGATTGCTATATTACAATGGTATAGGTTGATGGAACAATCTATTGATGGCACAAAACCCGGTTTTTCATCATCGCCAAAAACCATGTCGAAAGGGGTTAAATCATCGGCTTCTTCAACGGTTGTAATTTCTTTGCTATTATAAATCCGCTGAATTCTTCCATCTTTTTCGTCAATGATGAATTTGATATTTTCGGACAAAGCATGAAGTTTCAACTTAAAAACATTTGAGTATTTTTTATGCTGTATTATTCCAGGCGCTTTAATGTCTTGTGATAATTTGTGCTGATCGAAAATGTATTTCAGGCGTTCCAGAAAAATTGCTTTCGTGGTTCCAAAATAAGTTGCATCATCGTCCAGTATTATATCTAGCATTTTAATATCCAAAGGGTTCAGATATTTCAGGAATTGGTTAGTGGCTGATAATTTTTCTTTCGCAATCTTCATGTTAGAATTTGATAATTTTCATTTACACAAAAAGAATAATCCTTTCTTACAATAATGGAGCTTACAATAATCCAGAATATCATAAATGAAGAAACGTAAATATACCTTGGCATCTGAATTAATACATTTGAAGCTTCCTGTACATGAGTAAAACGATGCATAATAAAAAGGTACTCCGATCAAATACAAAATATATTTTAAACACCCATTGTTGTTCGTTTTATTGTCTTCCATAAATTTATTGCAATTTTGTTTTTATTAACTAAAAATCAAGATTGTCCATATCATCGAACAAATCTCCTGCTGTTCGTTTAAGTAATGTGTAAGATACTAACAGTTTTAAAAATTCTATGTCTTGTTTCAATAACTGACCGTATTCTTCATAATTTTTATCATTTAAAGCACTTTTGATTTTTTGCAATAAAACAGGATTTTTTTGGATCATTTCATTATAAAGTTGTCTTCTTTCTTTTCTCGAAAAATCATAAAATATTTCAAAATCATTGGTCCACTGCAAGTATATAGCTGAAGGAGTGTTGGCGGAATATATTGTTAGTTAGTTAGTTAGTTGCGGAAAAAATGTGAGAAACTTTGATTTTCAGAACAAAAATCAAAAAATAAATTGTAATATTACATTACCTTTTCGGCACAGATTTAAACGGGTTCGATTTTGTGTCTTGAAAAAGTTTAGAAAATGAATTTTTAGAACCCACCTTATGTATTCCAGGGGCAGTTTGCCGGGGCGCCATACAGTACAAGAAGCGCACAGGAAGTAATGGCAAAAGCTTTGGCAAAAAGTGGTTTTGACAAAAAGGGAAGCATACACAACCTAAGGCACAGCTTTGCGACACACCTGCTCGAAGCAGGTACCGACATCCGGGTTATCCAGCAACTGCTGGGACATAAGGACATAC
>JANONW010000085.1:0-3216 GCA_031421065.1 Prolixibacteraceae bacterium | reverse complement strand
ACCTTTGAATCTATCAGTTCGCACGAAATTGGCGGGGAATGGTTATGTTATGCCCTGACTCTGAAAAGGAAACAGCTGAATGGCTAAACGAAAATTCAGCGGCGATGGAATTATACTGCCCCGAAAGTGGGACGGTTGACCGTAACCGGTTGATGCGGTGCACAAAGAAACTATATCAGGACAAGGACAAAATAGAAAAGCACTTGTCAGGCCAGATTGATAGCTGGCAACTATTACGCTGGCAATATCATCGAGCCAAAAACATTCACAGATGTGCTCATCTGAGCTGGAACCCTTTAAAAACGGGATCCAGCGGCCTGTAATAGTGATGGGCGCAGGCATCGTTCATCAAAATATAGGGTAATATCTAAGTGGGACTTTTCTGATTTTCATAACCAAATTATTTTCCCCACCTCACCCAAATTTTCTCTGTGTCAAGTTTAATTATTGCCGGAGTTTCTAGTTGTCCAGGTTCGCCATCGAAATGGTAAAATGGTGTGTCGCCAAGTTCCAGATCAATTTGTTTTGCCTTGTAACAATTTACAAAAGGAAGTTTTGGAATAAGTTTGGTGAACAAGGCTATCGCAAAAACCGGCATCCAAATTTTCGCGAATTTGCGCACAACAACCACATCAATTAAACCGTCGGTCATGCTGGCGGCAGGTGCAATAAAAGCATTGTTTCCAAACTGGGATGTATTGGCAAAAGTGATCAGGAAAACAGGTCCTTCGATCAAAACCCCGTCAATTTTCATTCGAACATCAAGCGGCTTATAAAATATACTTTCCCGAACAACCAATTGTACATATTTCAGAAAACCACGGGAGGCAGCCTTGCTCATTTTATGGGTAACCAACGCATCAAAACCTATTCCGCTGGTACAAAGGAAATGCTGGTTGTTAAGTTTGCATACATCCAACTGAATGTTTTTCCCTTCAATTAAAGTTCGTGCACTTTTACTCATGTTCATCGAAATCCCAAGTTCACGGGCAAGGCCATTTCCGGAGCCCATCGGGATAATTCCCATCGGAGTGTTTGAACCAATCAATCCTTTTGCAACTTCATTCACCGTTCCATCACCGCCCACTGCAACTACCAAATCAAAACCGTTGACTGCTGCGTCCGAAGCAAGCTCAGTGGCATGTCCGGGATGATTGGTAAAGGAATATTCAACCAAACAGCCATTCTTTTTTAGATACGGAACTATGATATAGAGGGCATTGGCTCCGTTCTGGTGACCTGCGTACTTATTGATGATCAGGAATATTTTATCCTTTTGCTGTGCCATAGTTGTTTGTCTATATTTTTTTGAGACACGATGAATCGCATCTTTAGCAAATTATCGGGTTATAAAATCATCATGCAATACCTGCATGTATGCTTTCGGAAATGTTAAATCCACTGATTTCGCGGCTGGGTTCGAAATAAAACCATTTATATTCTGATCGAAATAAAAGCTTCCTTCAGGAACAACATAGCCCCAACCGGAATCGAGCATGTAAAATGCGTGTGGGTTTGCAGTAAAAAAGTCTTTCGAGAATGGAGCAGGATCAGTTTCCCAGCCCAGTTGATGAACAAGCGAAGTTCCAAAATCAACCTGCTGGGTAATGGTTTCGATCCGTTGCAAGGAGCCAACTACCCCACCAGACCAAACCAGCGGAACCAGGTACGATGCCGGATCGGTAATATCGGTCGGTCCGGGCGGTAAAGTACCATGATCGGAAGTTACTATTAGTAATGTATTCGCCCAAAGCGGCGATTTACGGAACGAATCTATAAAAGCACCCAGACAACTGTCGGTATATGCAACCGAATTCAGGTATTTCTCTTCATTTGAATTTCCGGGGAACTTCGAAAACGGCACATCATAAGGCGGATGGCTGCTAATGGTGTAAATAGTTTTCATAAAAGGCTCCTGCTCATTTTTCAAATCTTCGGTAGCCCGTTCAAAAACGTACCCATCGGGCACTCCCCATTTCGTCATCCGGCCCAATTCCGATGGAAAATCAGCTTTGGTGACCAACTTCCCGAAATTGCCCTTCAGTACAAATGTTTTCAGGTTATAAAAATTGATGTCGCCTCCATAATAAAAGGAGGTATTGTAGTTTCTCCTGTTAAAATACTCCGGAAGCAAAGTTAAGCCATTTGATTTTTCAGGATAAACCATGATGGAAGTGCTCAGCAACGAAGGATATCCGCCCAACAATGCGGAGATACCGCGGTCAGAGCGGTTTCCGGTCGAATAAAAGGAAGTGAAAATCGTGCTTTTGGTGCAAAGCGAATCCAGATTTGGGGCAATTCCATGCAATCCGCCCAAAGGGGCAATCACTTTATTTGTGAAGCTCTCCAGAATAATTAGTATAACATTGGGTTGTTTCTCCGGATTCAACTTCAGGAGTTGTGCCCTTATAATTAATGTATCGTTTTTTTGATACTCATTAAAAATCCGCAGGCTTTCGACCTTTTCCATGTATGTACACTGATTCGAAAACCGTTTCCGCTTTTCAACGGATTTTGCAAAATTCCACAAATAATTGGTTGCTGCCTGATTAACATACAATTTAGAGCTAAAAGCAACTGAACTAAGATTTAGCGGCGATGTATCCAATCCACCGCGAATTGGGAGGATCAGGGTTGCTACAATAAACAATTGAATTAATGGAAAATACCATTTAACAGCACCTTCAGGAGAAACACCTTCAGAAAATAATTTTCTATAAATAAACAGGGGCCCAAAGATCAGGCCTCCGGCAATCAGTAAACCCAACAAGACATCACCCATCGAAACCGAAGCTCCAATACCCACCGTATCGTTGAGATAATTGAATACGGTAACATTTACACGTGTTCCCCAATGTGGGTACAGACCCAAATCGAGCACGATAAGTGCTGATGCGACAATCAAAAAAATGATTGTATATATAAGTATGAAACGATTAATAAACTTCGATGGCAAGAAAATACGGAAGCACAAAAGCAAACCAGGCAGCAATAGCAGATAACAAGCGGTAGATACATCCATTTTCAAGCCATGCCAAAATATTCCTGAAATCTCACCAAGTGATAATTGACCAGTTAAATTAAAATTCCATATCAGGAAAAATACCTTGGCAACTAAAAAGAAGATTATCCAGAATATAAAATAATTTAAAAACCGCAGAAGTTGTTGCCTCATGAATATCAGGTCTATATTATGATTTAATTGAAAACGGACTG
>JANONW010000084.1:0-21361 GCA_031421065.1 Prolixibacteraceae bacterium | reverse complement strand
CTTATAATCAGATATTTATATTTTTGTCATGTACTAAGGTGTATCATATTTAATTTTCATTTTTTAGTATTGTTTTAGTTAGTGAAATAAACTAATACTCACATGAGCATTATTAAATTATCGGTCAAGCAGTTTGGTTTTGATATATTTCTTAAATCCTCAGCAACTGATTAGTGTCTGTTGGCTAAAACAACCTGGTCGTGTCAGCCATTTATGGGTTAACTGGAGTTGTACATTTTGTATATTTAAGTGTTCATAAAATTAATCTTCAATAATAATCCGAAAGCCAACATTATTGATCGGCTGCCATGCATAGTAACTGTTACGGATATAAGAGGTTGAATTCTTTGGACGATCGATCCATGAGCCACCACGAATTATTTTTTGCTGCGATGATGATATTGCATTTTCTTTATAAGGATAAGGTGCAAATTCACTCCGTGTCCATTCTGCAACATTGCCATAAACATCGTAAAGTCCCCACGGACTCGATTTATACTTCGCAACATCAGTTATGATCATATTTCCGTCATCTACCGAACGTTCGCGAGGCAGGTAGTCATAAAATTTGAAGACGAGACTGTTTTCTTCAACCGGTTGCGGGTCAACGCCCGATACCGCCATCTTCGAGAGTTGTTTATCGGCCATATTATCATAAGGCGCAAAGTCCGAGTTAAGATTGCCGAACCAAAAGTCGGAAGCACTTCCTGCGCGTGCAGCCCATTCCCACTGGGCTTCGGTCGGAAGGTTAATTTTAACCCCGATCTTTGTGCTCAAACTGGTACAATAGGCCATGGCGTCGTTCCACGAAACACGGATAACCGGCTGCGTCGGGCGGTTTGCATCGTAGCCGGGTTTAACATGGTCTTTCCAGAACTGGGCAACATAGCGGCTGTTATGCTCAGGGAAAATCACCCTGTACTGTTCATTGGTAAGCTCTGTTTCTGCCATCCAGAAAGCTTTGTCTATTTTAACTTTCGAAGCAGGTGTATTCAGTTTGCCGTGCGTATTGTTGCCCATTACGAAAGTTCCTGTTGGAATTCTAACGAAATTGACTTTTACGCCGGGAGCAATCTCAACGCTCTTGTGTTCCACAGCAGTTGGTGTGAATGGGAACCCTTTTGCCTTAACATCTTTGAATTTTATTTTGGCTTCAGGCTCAGGTTTCACAGGTGTTATTTTACCGTTCTTTCCAAGATGGGCAGCATAATCATTAATCTCCTTTTGCCAGTCCACCCCTGAATTGTTCGCATATTTATTCGTTAGTTCAATACGACGGGCCATGGGGTCAGGGCAGGAGTAGAACTCATTTGGATTTACCGCAAATGCACCATGATAGGGAGCGTTGAAGTCAATCCAATTGTAAAATGTACGCCATTCAGTATCGGACAGCTTAACATTGTGGTGTCCACGCTTCAGAACTTTTACAATCTCGCTTGTTGAGGCGTGATATTCATAAGGCCTCATCACGGCAATGTCGGCTTCAGGTCCCTGGCGATTCACATAGGGATGAAATGCCACGTAGCTGGTTGATAGTTTCAGCGGACCTTTATTCGCAGGCGAATCAGCTACTTTTATCCCTCCACGGAAATCTAATTTGGATTTACCGTCATGACAGGACACGCAATTGCGATCGAGAATCGGCTGAATCTCAAGATCGAATGTAAAGGAGCGTACGCCACCTTCAGGTTTTGTGATGGGTGCGGGCGACTTCATTGATGCCAGCACACGCTTAGGCATAGGCATCGAATTTTGGTCTTCGTGGCAACCAACACACGAAACAACCTCACCGGGCATAGCTGTAAACCAGCTGCGCATCCATTGTACAGCACGCCCTTCAGCGTCAAGCGGCTGAAGCGAGATTGGTGTATTGGCAGGAACGGTGAATATCACCGAACCATCTGCTTCAACGGGAACTGTTCCCAAAAGGCGTTTGATGTCCCATCCACTCTGGATACCTTGTGCCGTATGATCGGAAGGTGACTTTATGTAGGCATATTCATAGGCGAGCACACGTAGTTGTTTGATGGTACCACGCGGTACGCCCGGTAATCCTTCACCTTCGTAGATATCCTGAATGAAGACGGTTGCATTTTTATCTGCAGGCTTTATTTTGTCGGGGATAGCAGGAGGAACAGGACGCTTTTTCACCAGGATAGGCTGAATTAATCCCTCACCTTCGTATTCCGCAACAAGGGTCATATTGTCAAAAGTATCAATAAGGTAAATGCCCCACAACGATTGCGGATCGAGTTTGGCAGCAACCAGGTAATATTTGTCGCTCATCGGATAAGGCTTAATAAACTGGGGCCATACCCCGTCGACCATCATATCTAAAATAAGGGGGATAATCGGGCGTTTGCTGAAAGGAAATTCATTGATCATTCCCTTCTCTTCCTTGCGGCTTTTGGCGGGGTCAAAGAGAATCATCCGTCCGGAACGCACGACTCCGTGGTGACCGGAAATAATACCAACAAAGGTAGTATTCCCTCCCGGGATCGATTTCACATCGAATGTGCTGTTCGGGAACCAGGATCCGCTGCCATATAGCGCCTTGGTATCTGTCCCGTCGGGATTGGCGTGCATGACTATACGCGAGCAATAGTGGGTCAGGTCGGTGTACTCCCAGCGAACATACATCAGCCGGCCATTATTCATAACCGAAGGATGCCAGTTGGCATCCTGATCAAAAGTCATGCGTCGCAAGGCATTGGTTTTCGGATCGTAACTCACGAGATTACCAACGGCATCACTACCACTTACGCACGGAACACCCTGGTAACCTATGTTTGAAACTGCAACAAACCGGCCATCAGGCAGATAGGTCGCATCAAAAAACTCAAGGTCCGGTTCATCGATGTTGATCACCTTTCGAAATGCCGTTCCATCAGTCTTTACCTCGTATACATTCCATCTTTTCTTTTCGTCGGTAGCACTGAACAATATTTTGTCACCATCCCAATGGAGCATCAAATCGGCAACTGATGACCCATTCGTGGGTTTGTAGATTGTCCGGCCCCTGATCTCACCGCGAAGATTGCTCAGTTCGGCAATCTCTGCATTGAATCCGCCGCGAGGAGCCGAAATTTGGTTCGACCAGTTATTGGATTGTGTTCCCAGTGAACTCGTGTTTATATTGCGAGCGTCATTTTTAATCTTATACCGTCCAACGATAATGTTATCGCCATCGAGCAGTGGATTGGACATTAATATCTCACGTTTTAGCCCAACAGCTTTTTGGGCATTTGCCTGAGCTTTCTGGTCGCCATTTTCCAATCCGGCAAATCCCTGGCTGCAAAGCGCTTCCAGCTCCTTTACCTTCGTCTCATACTTAGCGGCATCGTATCCCTTAATTTTGCGCATATCTTCGAAAGCTGCACGCACATTTGCAGCGTTGAGCCACTCTGTATCACTGCTCAAACGCGAATTGGATTGGGCACTGACGCTGAAAAAAGCGGTCAAAAGAACTATTGCATTTAATAGCTTTTTCATGAGATAATTTTTATTTGTTATGACCTTAAATCATTGTACAATTCAAAGGCTTGTTTCGGTGTAAGGTTGTCATGCACTACACCGCGAACAGCCTGAATCATTGCAACAGGATGCTCGGCCTGGAACACGTTACGTCCCATATCAACACCAGAAGCGCCATCATTAATTGCATTATAACAGAGCTCAAGCGCTTCAATTTCAGGGAGTTTTTTGCCACCGGCAATAACAATTGGCACAGGGCAGCCATTGACTACCCGCTCAAAATTTTCACAATAGTAGGTTTTGACAAAGGTTGCGCCATTTTCGGCACAAATACGGGTAGCTGTTCCAAAATAACGTGAATCGCGTACCATGTCTTTACCTACAGCTGTAACCCCGAGGGTTGGAATGCCATACTTATAACCAAAATCGGCAGTTTTCACAAGGTTTTCAATTGTCTTCGCTTCGAAAAGCGGATCGCCAATGGCAACCATCACCGCCATTGCCGAAGCATTGATGCGAATGGCATCCTCAACATCGATCGTACACTCATTATTCAAATAAGTAAGCACACTACTGCCTGCGGAAAAGCGTAAACAGATGGGTTTACTGGTTGTCGGAGGGACAACCGAACGCAGGGCTCCACGCGTACACATCAGTGAATCAGCATACTCCATCAAGGGAGTGATCGACAAATCGAGGCGCTCCAATCCTGAGGTCGGCCCCATGATGTAACCATGATCGAATGCCAGCATTACAGTGCGGCTTGTCTTAGGGTTGTAGATTCGCGACATACGGTTTTTTATTCCCCAGTCACAATTGTTAAGACCTTTGAGGAAAAAGCCGTTGGCTTCAACCGGTATTCCAATTCCGTAGTCTTTGTCGATGTTTTCTTTGATTCCGTCTAAATCTGCCATTTTTTGTTTTTTTAATATTATGCGTTTAATCTATTCAATTGTTTTTGAGAATGCCTCGAACATGGTAGCCCATGATAATGCTCCGGCATCCATCGACCCTATTGACCGTTCACCATAGTTACGTGCCCTGCCAAAATTGGCTTTCATAGGCATTGTGGCAACTGCACCAGAATGAGCAGCTGCGGCTCCGGCTAATAGTATCACTTTTATTTCATCAGATTCACACCCGACAATGGCTTCAACAGCAGGGATTAGTGCATCCATCATCGTCTTGTCACCAACTTTTGCCTTGGTATTTTTTGCTACTCCTGCCAAACCCGACCTGAACATCATTTTGAGCTGACCGGCGTCAACCGCTGTACCTTCTGATCCATCGGCCATACCGAGGAAAAAGGCACCCAGCAGCGTGCTCGTGGAGCCACTTGTGTTGAGCATGATGCCAAACCCAATGTCGTTAAACATGCCTTTAAAGTCGGAGGCTCCGCGCGAAGCAGTAATTGCAGCATTCAAAGCAGTAACAATAGCTGTACCGTGATCACCATCGCCTGTAACCGCATCAAGCTTAGAAAAGTAGCCTTCCTTCTCCTTGATTGCGAGGAGTGCAGTATCAAGCATGGAACGAAATTGATTTATGGATAATTTATTCATAATCACCAACTTTAATTCCCAGTGTTATTGACCAATATTCACCCAATAGGGGGCATTCGAAGGTGCATTTTTAAGTAAATCCACATGATCGGCATCTAATTTGGCAAGGATCATCTGGAAACCTGCCTGCTCCTGAACAGTAAGAAGCTCCGTAATCTTTCCGTCAACCAGTACAATACCGGCTTCGGCAAGAATCATGGCAGCTTTACGGAAGATGATACTCATCTCCATATGGGTTGTGGCACCTACGCCATTGATATAAAGCAAAACTTTATCCCCTTTCGCAGGTTGAAGCTTACGCATCAGCAATGAAATCATCTGTGCGGCAACGCTATCAGCTGAACTTAACTGCTGACGGCCACCGCCCCCTTCGCCATGCTGCCCCATTCCAATCTCAATTTCTCCTTCAGGAAGTTCGGCAATTACAGCTCCATTCTGAGGATGGGTACAGGAGCGCATCGCAACAGCAAGTGTCGCCACCTGATTGTTAAAACGTTCGCCTATCTCAATAATTTCCTCAATGCCTTTTCCCTGCTCGGCAGCTGCACCAATGATTTTATATAAGGGGATGCATCCGGCCAATCCGCGGCGATCATCGTCGTCAGCATTTAGTCCGGCACTGATATCATCATGAGTCATGAGCTTAACGACCTTAATTCCTGCATGTTCAGCAAGTTGAGTTGCCATATTGGCACTCATCACATCACCCGAATGGTTAAGTACTACTAATAAAATACCCGCCTCACGTTTGAAAAGCTGGAGTGCCTGAAATAGCCGTTGTGCACCCGGAGCAGCGAAGATATCACCCACCACAGAACAGTCTAACATTCCTTCGCCCACAAACCCACTTAATGCAGGCTCATGACCGGAACCGCCAAGCGTGACAATTGCAACCTTATCTTTGCTTTTTGCGTTTGCACGGACAATGATATTTTCACCGCCGAGTTTTACCTTATCGGGATAAGCCATCACATAACCCTCGAGGGTTTCGCTTGTTATCTGATCCGTTGAATTGATAAATTTATTAATCATGGCAGGGGTCTATTTAGTTTCGAAACACATTAATTCAATGGCAATACCCTCTTCCTCAATAAAGGCGCACATAAGCCCTTCGCCACCCTGAAAAGGTTCAAGAACTACTTTTTTACCTTCCATTGCAGTTTCCAGGGATGGAACTTCGTAGGCAATGTGGGCATGAGTTTTTAAAATTTCAGGCATTTGAGAATCCTCCTCAAAACGTAAAAACTCTATTTTATTTGCACTATTGTGGAAGTCAGTAAGGAACAACTTCATCCCTTCCACATAAATTTCGCCCTCTTTGGGGCTCGTTGTGGGAATACCCACATGATTAAATTTTCTCATATTACGATTAGTTTGTATAAGTAAAAAACAGCCTATTTCTGGGTAAGCATATCCGTAAAGACAACATTAGGATTGGTAAAACGTAATCCAGCTCCGTCATGATAAGTAGCATATTCGCTAATAATTACTCCATTATCGCCAGCGAGAATGAAATGCAGTGACTCGGCTTTTTTCAATGAAACTACTTCGTCTATATCCTGATGAACGAAATTAAGCGATGTGATATAATCCTTTTGACTGACTGGTAATGCAGGTGGATTAGCGGTTGGATCGCCAATGCCAAAGTTATAGCACCAACCTTTGTTTACTTTCCATGATTCAAACTTGGCAGCAAACTTTGTCGCGTCATGGGCGTGCTCGGGGATCATCTGGTTTGGAAGCAGATAGATCTCGTGTCCAAAATAACTATGTACGGAATCGTTCACCCAAAAGATACCGGCCATGCCCACGTTTTCAAAATCGCCAAGGTTAAAATCGGTCATCCAGATTCCTGCCTTTAATGTCTCACTAAAGGGTACGCCATAATTTTCAAGCATTTCGAGATAGGCTTTTTTGGCAACTTCGGGTTGAATCTTGCCATCTTTGTAGAAGTCGGCATTCGTGTACTTTTTGGTGTACGGTTTCATAGCTGTTTTTTGTTCTGTTTTTGGACAACAGGCCGTCAAAAGGCCTATTACCATTGCGACTAAAATTAATTTTGATGTATTCATGGTAAAAAATATTAATTAAATTAGATTTATCGACGTTTCTCATAAGCAACCCGAAGGGTAACGGTAATATAACCAAAGAGAATACCAATTGCACAATAAACCAGTTCCGTAATGGTTGCGTTCGTGAATGTAGCGCCTGGAACGTAATTCATAAATGCGAAAAATGCACCCGCTCCAATAAAAAGTGCAGGTATTAAACTTAACCATTCAACTTTTTCAAAAAAGATGAACACAAATGCAACGAGTCCTACAGCAACAGGAACACCCCAAAAAGCCAATGCGGGTGTAATTGCCCCGCCTAAAAGCATGATCAGTATTGATGCCAATATTCCCAACGCATAAGCGAGGAACGCTTTGATGCCACCCTTAATGGTGCCGCCGGCCAGAAAATAAACGGCCCACGACTGAAAACTGATCCAGCTAAACCCGGTGTTCCCGGCAGGTTGCATCATTGGACTTAACCATTGATCGAGGGCTTGAATCAGTAAAGCCAATATTCCGATAATAACCGGAACCATAACGAATTTTTTTAGTTCTTTCATACGTAAATAATTTGTTTTTAATAGTTAAAAAAGTTTTATGTTTCTAAGGTTTAGAAAAAGAAGCGATCCCCTCAATTTCAACTAAAAGTTCCTCGCGACAAATATCGGCGCAGACATAAATTTTTGTTATGTCAGGATAATGCGCTTTCATATACTGACGCGCTTGCTCCATCTGGCAAGGATTTTTGACATAGATGCGCAATATTTCATAGGCTCTTGGGACGCTGTCAACAGGATAATTCTCATTGGAGATCAGATAGTCGATATTCTGCATTGTCATGCGGGCCTGTTCAGTAATATCATCCGCGACAAGGCTCTTTTCACCCCGGATGGCTGCAGTCCCCGAGATGTAAATAGTCTGACTTTTCGTGATTCCCACGACACGCGCGCGCTCAAATTTCGGAGTGGTCCGATTTTTAAAGTCCGGATCTGTTGCACCCAACAGAACACACTGCGAATATTTGTGTGCCGCGATCTGTAGCGGATTGTCCAATGCCAGATTAATTAATCCCACTCCCTTCAAAGCAACAATCTCAACCATCACACCACCGTACTGCGTGCCGATTCCGGTTGCTGCCGGATAACCTGAACTCCAATCCGACTTTGCATAAAAATGACTTCTTGAATCGTTAAAATCCTGATAGTTCTGATGTTCACCAACAAACATACTGATGTTCTGAATATAGTTCCACTGGCGTACAATGCTGTTGATCGGAAAATTTTCACATCTCATTATCTCTTCAATCCGGGCAAAAACAGCATTGGCCTGAACAAGATGAGGCGCTGACAGATCAGGTGGAAGTATGCCTCCTGTGATGAGCTCATGACAAATTCCATCGTCTAACACCATATAATTTTCGCCACAACGAATGTTGATTTTTTCAGTCGACTCAATACACACAACCTCCGCATTGAGCATCCCTTTAAATGGCTTCTGCGATACATAGCTGATTAATGGGGGCATCCCGGAAAAGTGAGCTCTTGTGCAGCGGGTCAAAGTCTGAAGCTGCGCAAGATACTCTTCATTATTTTGGGGCAGACCAAAAAATACGATCTTGAGCACAGTGCTTCCCGTGCCAATCTGCGAAAGCAGTGACTGACACATTTGCTCAAATGGGTATTCTTCAATTGTATATACAGTATAATTTTTTCTCAGCATAATCGCTTGTTTATTCCTGGGTTACTTTTACAACGAATTCACATATTCGACCAATTCATCTGTTTCCCTTTCGGAAATCTTTTCTGTTATACCGTGTTTGTAAACCGAAAAAACATCTTTCAGGGTGGCCGCCCTCCCGTTGAAAAGATATGGAGCCGTGCGCCACACTTCAATAAGCGTGGGGGTGTCCCAACCTGCCTCAAATTCAATGTTATCACCAATCCGATGCATCTTTAAATCGGTAAAATACTGACCGCTGTGACACTCATCACAACGGTGTTTCTCAAAGGCTTTACGTCCCTTGAGCGATCTTTCAGACAGCGCGCCATTTGCCAGATAAGGGCTTGGTAACGGACGCAATGACTTTAAATATGCATCAACGCAATTGAGAAGATATGGATCGATATCGCTAAACTGAATAAATTTGAAGCCCGCATGAACTGCCAGCTCAGCAGAGGCACGTATGCCTGAAATCATGCTCGGGGGCGTTACATGCGAATAGAGCAGGCTCTTGCAATTCTTTGGATTGCCAATACCGTCATTCATTAAATCCCAGTTCATCCCATCGGTCCTGGCATCGCCGGGGTGACACCCGTTGCATGATTGCCAGTTTTGATAACAATAGGTTGCGTCATTGAAAACTTTCTCTCCAATATTCTCAGCATTCTCCATACGTTTAGGATTATACGCAATGGTTGATATAGTTTCAGTTGCAATATCCACGATGTTAAGCGTATCAGAAAAATAGGTTGGAATGTATAGTTTACCGTTTGATATTGAAAGATTTCGCGGACCATTGCCCACTAATGGAAGACGTTTTCGTAGTTCATACATAAAATGTAAATCATACGAGAGATTTTTTTTGTTTGGATACTTTTCAAGTCTTGAGCGCATGATTTTTTGGTCGATAATGCTGACATCATGTGTTCCCGAATGTGTAACAAAAAGCTGATTTTCAGTACATGCAATCCCCCATATCCCTGCTGCCCCGCGGTCAGGTTCATCTAAAAGCATCGAACCAACGAAACTTAGTGAAGGGACATCAATTATGCTTACAGCGCTCGTATTCATCCAGCCTTGCTGCAGCTGTGATGTCGGAACCTGAAAACGGCCCAGATTATGAGAAACAAATACATAGCGACCATCCGTCGAAATGCAGATTCCACGCAGCGCATTACTTCCGTTCTCAATTTTGATATTGCTGATCACCTTAAAACTGGAAAGATCAATCACCGATACTTCGGCAGTCACATAGTCGACATCAGCCCGCTGTGCAGGTAAGTAATTATTGACAAACAAATACTTACCATCAGGAGTTAAAACACCCGCCACAGGTTCGCGCAGAACCTTTGCCTGACGCAATACTTTGCCTGACATAGCATTCACCTCACTTACAGTTGTTTTGAACTGATTAAAGACATAAATGTATGAGCCATCCCGGTTTAAAACCGGAGCACATGCCCCCATCCCCGTTTCTGTTTTATAAATTACCTTGCCTGTAATCATGTTAATGGCTGTTAGCCAACCACGACCATAAGAACTTGTAGCATAAAGGGTTCCTTTCTTTAAGCAAATACCGGTAACAGGTTCTTCAAAAAGCCACTCTTTAAGGGTCAACCCTGCTTTATCGATAACTGTCACCGTCTTGGTTCCTTTGTTGGATAACACATAATGCTCACCATCAAGGGCAAGTACATCGGTAGTGAACATTGGCTTTTGAGCCGACAGACTTAACACAAGTGTAATAAAAAATAGTACGAAAAGGTTTTTCAGGCTCATTTTAAACTTATTGATCCGGTGATTGATTTGTTACTTTACAAATCCCATTATTTCAGATATTTCATTGGCACAGGCAACAACTTCATGACTATACCCCACGATTGATTCGGCCGAAAGTCGCTCGGCAGGTCCTGTTATCCAAACCGAAGCGGCAATTTTACCAGCCAGGTTATAGATCGGTGCTCCGATACATCTTACACCTGAAAGTTCTTCGCCCATATCGACTCCATATCCACATCTCCTTACTTGTTCCAGTTCCTTGAGGAAATCGGAGGTATTGGTAATTGTTCTTTCGGTATATTTGGTAAACTCAATTTTCGAGAGAATTTCGTCTCTTTCCCAGTCGTCGATATTCGCAAGGAATGCTTTGCCCGGAGCTGACGCATGAAGGCAGACTCCTGTGCCAGGTTTAAGGATAAACGAAAAGTGATGCGAGCCGATCACTTGTTCTAAAATGACAATTTTTGTCCCCATTAACGTCCCCAGAACTACTGTTTCACGCAATTTGTCTCGTAAGCGGCGCATCGGATCATAAGCATGCTCAATGATAGTAGTGGTACCTAAAGTTGAAATCCCGATTTTAAACATCTTTCGTGTAAGCGAGAAAGAACCTTTTTGCTGATCCTTTCGCAAATACCCCATCTCTTCCAAAGAGCAAATAATACGGTAGATTGATGTCTTGGAATAATCCAAAATATTCACAATCTCCTGAATGGTTAGTCCCTGGTGATTCTGGGCGATAAGCTCAATCAATTCCATTCCCTTTGATAGAATAGGGATGTTATACTTATTTTGAGTTGAAGTTTCCAATTTTGAATAAAAGATGTAGTTTGGTATCTTACTCGAAACGATGTTCCTTATTTGAACTTTCATGACAAACGTAAAGAATTGATCCTTTATTTCCAAATTAATTGCCCGAAAGTTTTTTCTTAGTTTACATGGGTGTACGACAAAATTCCCTTTTTACTTTAATCACGCAACTTTCTGATAATGTGTTATTAGCTCACGCAACTTTTCTTGGGTCCCGCTTTTATAGCATACTCTTAAATTGAGCATTTGCTGTGCCCCAGACAGTGTCCAACGTTGCCCCGATAATTTCATCCATTTCTGAATAATATCTCGGTTTGCCGATTCTCTTGATGAACCCGTTGAAATAGTGCACGATAAATCTTCAAGCTTTTCTGCAAAAGATGCAAATATTTCATTTAATTTAAATAAAAATTAGGGTGGGGTAAAATTAGGTTTTTCGATAACCAAACAGTATATTTGTTTTAAACAACGGCACCAAAAAAATAGTATTTAGAGGTGCCCTTAACTCACTATCACCTGAATCCCAGTGGCGGCATCAGCGAACGGAATGCCGGTTATGGAGATTTAAACCTAAAATAGATATGATCAGATTTTCAGCTTTTCTAATTTGTTTTGTTTTACTGACCGGGCAGGTTATGTCGCAGTCGGTCGTTGTTCCTGTTGTCAATGATCAGTTATCGGCTGCAAAATCAGCGCTGATAAATGGTTATGTCGGCGGAAAATTAGATGCATCGTACCAGAACCGTATTCTTGCACAGGACGTTGACCGATTGGTTGCCCCATTTAAAAATCGCACCGAAACCAGTTGCTGGCAAAGTGAATTTTGGGGAAAATGGTTTACCTCGGCTATGCTGGCCTATCATTACAAACCTGAACCTCAGCTTAAAAAGATACTGGACCAGGCAGTTGATGGTTTGATCTCCACACAAACGCCCGACGGATATATCGGGAATTATGCCGATGACAAACACCTGGCGGCCTGGGACATCTGGGGACGCAAATATTGCATGTTGGGATTGCTGTCTTATTACGATCTGACCAAAGACAAAAAATCACTGACAGCTGCCAGCAAGGTGGCCGATCATTTGATGAAAGAGTTAAAGGATCGCAATGCCCTGATTGTTAAAATGGGAAACCACCGGGGCATGGCTGCATCATCTGTTCTGGAACCTATTTGCCTGTTGTATTCGCGTACAGGTGATAAAAAATACCTCGATTTTGCTGAAGAGATTGTCCGTCAGTGGGAGACTTCCGATGGTCCCCAACTCATTTCTAAATCAACAATTCCTGTTGCCGAACGTTTTCCAAAACCAAAAGTCAGTTGGTATGGACCGGAACAAGGGCAAAAAGCTTACGAAATGATGTCGTGTTACGAAGGACTGCTGGAACTGTACCGGTTGACAGGCAAGCCAGAATACAAAACTGCCGTTGAAAAAACTTGGGAAAGCATTCAGGAAACGGAAATTAACATAGCTGGTTCGGGCTCTTCGGTAGAATGTTGGTTTCACGGGAAAGAACATCAGGCTCATCCGGTTTACCATTACCAGGAAACTTGCGTTACAGCTACCTGGATCAAGTTGAGCCAGCAGTTGTTGCGCCTTACAGGCGAAGCTAAATACGCCGATGCCATTGAACAAACCTATTACAATGCGCTGCTGGGCTCTATGAACCTTGATGGTTCTGACTGGGCAAAATATACACCACTTTCAGGACAACGGCTTGAGGGAGGTGAACAATGCCACATGGGCCTGAATTGTTGCGTTGCCAGCGGACCCCGCGGTTTGTTTACTTTTCCGCTCACTACAATAATGTCGGGAAAAGATGGACTAAAGGTTAATTTTTATGCAGCAGGTACTTATAGACTGCAAACTCCGGGCAAACAAAAAGTTGAAATTGTTCAGGAAACCGATTACCCGGAAACAGGAAAGATCCGGATAAAAGTTCAACTGCAAAAGCCCGAAAATATGTCGCTTCAGGTAAGGATTCCAGAATGGAGCGCCAAATCATCGCTGGCAGTGAACGGAGAACCGGTAAAAAACCTGAATACAGGTGATTATGCCACTGTTCAACGTACCTGGAAGTCGGGCGACCTGATTGAACTGACACTGGACATGCGTGGACGGGTAGTCAGTCATGGTGATTCACATGAAAGTATGGCCATTCTTCGCGGACCGGTATTGTTGTCGCGCGATGCCCGCTTCCCCGAGCCTGCTCTCGAATCGGTTATTACGCCAGTGGCAGATAAAGAGGGCTATATTGAACTGGAACCGGTTACACAAAAAAATCCGGAGATGTGGATGGAGTTTAAAGTTCCGTTTATTCCTGAATCGTATGGTGAAGGAGGAGGAAAACCAATTCCGGTTATTCTTTGCGACTATGCTTCGGCCGGGAATTCTAAAGAAGGACACCCACACTTCAAGGTTTGGCTTCCTCAGTTATTTGATCCGAGAAAATAAATGAATTAAGAATAGATTAATCGTATTTTCATTTATCCCAATGAATCAGACTATGCTTAGGTGAACCCCATTAGTATAGGTCAGTTCCAGAGATTGTTTATGCTCCCCTGATCCAGATCCGGATTTCTACTATAAATAGGATATAATTTTATCCATACGTTCCGAAATTCCTTTCAGGTGATTCCGGTCGCCACCGCTTACTTCGGCTGTTAACCAGCCTCCCTTATGGTTAATCCCGCTTACCGCTTTCATCACCACTGGCCAGTTATTGTCGCCTTCCAAAAGATTTACATCAAAACCTTTCCATAACCCTTCCTTATTCATTTTCTCGCGGCTGAATTCCTTAATGTGGAGTTTCATTATGCGTGAGTTCAGCGTTTTTATCCAGTGTTCTGGCCAGCCGTAACGAAGGATATTGCCGATATCAAAATACCAGCCTATCAGCGGGTGGTTTATCTCGTCGATAAACCGTTTGGCTTCAACAGGACTTAGGAGAAAGTTGTTCCACACATTTTCAAGGCCAATCTGCATCCCGGTTTTTTCGGCATACGGGATTAATTCCCTGATGGAGTTGAGCGCCGTGTTGTACGCCTGTTCGTAACTTACTTTTTCGTTGACAACACCCGGTACCACCAAAACAGTATCACCACCAAAATCCTTCACATCCTGCAATGACTGGGCAACGGACTGAATACATTGTTGCCTCACTGCAGGGTCGGGGTCGGAAAGCGGTTTCGACCAATGGTCTTTGTTGACCACACTTGGAAGTTCAATCCCTGATTTTGCTTTTGCATCGAGGATTTCGGATTTGTTAAAGTCGGTCGGGCTGTTCAACTCGATTCCGTCGAAACCCAAATCTTTTACCAGTTTAAACTTATCGGCCAGCGATAAATCCTCTTTAATCATCCCAAACCCAAGGCTCTTTTTCAGCGTGACTTTTGCGGCTGGTCTGGCTTGTAAAACCGATGCCGATGCAAAGGGTGCGGCTACCGCCGTGGCCCCAACAAACAGGGTTGCCGATTTGATAAAATTTTTTCTGTTCATAACCGTCATTATTTAAATTTTGTAATGCCTGGTATTGCAATAGGTACATCGTATTTGGTATTCAACGAAACGTTTTCTGGGAACAGTACCTCCATGGATGACAGGGCCTGTTCGTACGAAATTGTTTCACCGGTATAACCGGCCATCCTTCCGGCCATGGCCAATAAATTGGAGCGTGTCATCCATTCCCCGTCGTTCATGGGTTTTCTTTCCCGGATAGAGGCAAACAATTCATCGTGTTCCTGTTGGTACATATTTTTTACCTTCGATTTTTTATATGCATTTTCATCGGTAAATTTTGTATCATCATCGTATTTCCATGGATTTTTGCCTTTTATTTCGTGAAGGCCTGTACGGCAATCAACCAAACATTTTCCATCAGTTCCGGTAAGCTCAACTGCATACGAAGGGGTTGTCCCGGATTGCTGGCGACAGAAAAAATATGCCTTTGTCCCATTTGCATACTCATAGGTTACCCCAAAATGATCGAAAACATTACCATACTTTTTATCCGTTCTTTTCTGCCTTCCTCCGGTACCGCTGACGCTAACCGGAGCTTGATCGCCCATAGCCCACGAAAGCATATCTATACTGTGAATAGCCTGTTCAATGATATGATCGCCTGACAGCCAGTTGTAATAAAGCCAGTTGCGCAATTGGTACTCCATGTCTGACCAGCCTTTCTGTCGTTCTTTATACCATAATTCACCTGTGTTATAAGTTGCTTCTGCTGCAAGAACTTCTCCAATCTGACCACTTAATACACGTCCGAAAATTTCCCTTTTTGGAATGTGGTACCTCCAGCAAAACCCGGAAACTAAAGACAATTCTTTATCCTTTGCTTTTTTTGCTGCAATCATCACCCTACGTAAGCCAGGAGCATCTACAGCAAAAGGTTTTTCGCAAAAAATATGTTTGCCTGCGTTAACTGCCGCTTCCAAATGCGCGGGACGGAAAGCAGGAGGGGTAGCCAGTAAAACAACATCAACATCAGAGTCGATCAGTTTTTGAAAGGCATCGAGCCCTACAAATTTTTTATTGTTGGCAACCTGGATTTTGTCGCCGAATTTTTCTTTCAGTGAATTGTACGATTCTTCCAAATGGTCGGCAAATGCGTCAGCCATGGCAGACAGCACGACGTTCGGATCAGAATTAAGCGCTTGTTCTGCTGCGCCTGTACCACGGCCCCCGCATCCGATTAGCCCCACTTTTAATGTATTGCTGTTTGATGCCCAAACTGAGTTTGAAGAGATAATGGTCCCAACTGTCGCCAGCCCGGCAACCTTAGTAAATTGTCTTCTTGAAAATTCCATAATGGTTTGATTTTTATTGTTGTAAGTAAAAAGCTTAAAAACTAATAGTCATAAAAAATTATAATTCCTTCAGCATTATATTTCTCCATAATACTTTTATTCCGCCGCCATCGTGTATTTGCAACGCTACCCGGCCGACAGCAGCCCCAATTTTTTCATCTTTCAGATTAACCATTTTCGTCCCATTAAGCCAGGTGGTTATTTCGTTCCCCACTACTTTAATGCGCATTTGGTTCCATTCATTCTCTTTTAAGATGTTTTCCTTCTCTTCAGGAATCTGTTCTAACCAACCTCTTCCGTACGACTCATATATACCACCTGTGCCGTGATTTTTAGGAGCCACTTCAACCTGCCATCCGGCTATTTTTGTACCTTCTATAATTGACCGTACAAATACCCCGCTATTTCCATCGGCTTCCTGTTTAAATTCGAGCGACAGGTCAAAATCTTTATAATATCTTTCTGTTCCGAGATAACCATATTTTTCATCAGGCCCGTTTTCGCAGATTAACAGCCCATTTTCAACTCCCCATTTTTCAGGGCTAAAAATTTTCCAGTTGGTCAGGTCCTTTCCGTTGGGTGTACGACAAAATTCCAGTTTTATAAAAAAAAGGCTATACATTTGTAAATCAACAAAAAATACAAACAAGTATAACCTTTAACCCCTAAGGGCATGGCAACAAAATTAGATGAAATATTTGTGTCTTTTGCAGAAAAGCTTGAAGATTTATCGTGCACTATTTCAAATGATTCATCAAGTTATGAATTTGAAGCCTCGTACAATGATCTGATCCGGAATTTTGGGCAGTCGGTTTTTCAATCTGGTGTAGGAAATATACCAAAATCGAAAAACGGCCAGACCACCATCCTTACAAGTATGGGCGATGTTCTCGTCTAAGAACCTCGAGCACATCCGAAAAAGCAAAGGTGAGTTTATCGTTGGCCTTAAAATCGGGGTACTGGGAAAAGCTATTCAACAGGAATATTATGATTTGCACCGTTATCTGTTTATCAGCAAGGAATTAGCCATTTTGGAAACCAGCTATGGATCGGACCGTTGCATTATTACCTGGTCCAGCTCCAGGGCCGAACGGGATTACAAAGCCCGTGAGGATATCCTTAGTAAGATCCGGAAGAAACTCAGCCTGTCCAAAAACCGGACCCGCAACTTTGTAACCAACTCGAACTACAAAAAATATCTGGTCATTGGCGATAATGCCCAACCAACACTGAACCAGAAGGCCATTGATGAGCAAGCACGGAAAGACGGTTTTTTTGGCATCATCACGAATGTCACTTCCATGTCGGCTACCGAAATCGTTTTTCATTACAAGCAACTTTGGAAAATCGAGGACTCCTTTGGAGAGCTGAAGGGAACCCTCAAAACGCGGCCGATCTTTCACTGGTCGGATCACAGGATCATGGGTCACCTTATGGTCTGCTTTCTGGCTTACCTCTGTGAAGCCTATGTTACCAAGGAACTTCGATCCCATAGGGAAATGATGGAATCCAAGTCGAGCCTGAATAGAATTATTGACAGCCGGCCGTTGACGGCTGCACTGGCATTTGAAGAACTAAACTGTGTTTTGGCTATACCCGTTAAAATAAAAGAACAAACTATTTGGGTGCGAACCGATATCCTGGAAAATGCCGTGAAATTATTGAAAGTACTCCACATGAAAATGCCGATGAAGATCTTGTTGTAATATTTTAAAATGTAATGACACACGCCACTTGTAGCCAATATAATATATTGTAAATAAAACCATTACAAAAATGAACTGTCAAACTCGGGACTTACTCCTGTTAGCTGCTTTATCATCGGGATACCAGAAGATGTAAAATTGTATATTCTGATGATTGAAAAGTCAATCTATTTTACACTTTGGAAAAGATCTTGCTTTGTTTGATTTTGAAACAGCAACTTCACCGGACCCAACATGCCGGAGAGCGGATCGCCGCGATAAAGCGACGGAATCGTCTGATAATGATTAGCCAACGTATTGTAGACCAGTACCTCGATGGTATTTTCTCCTGCCTTCAGGAATCCGGTAACATCCTGTTTCCATGGCGGGGCTACCCGCACACCTACCTTTCTGCCGTTTACTATGATCTCTGAAGTTCCGGCAATTTTTCCAAGGTCAAGTGTCACCTGCGCCTTGGCCTCAGTGGCAGTAAGCGACAAGTCGGAACGGTAACGAATGCCACCCGAGTAGTTATTAAGGATGCCCATCTTCGACCAGTCGCCCAATGTCATAACACCAGCACCGTTGGTCTCTATCGTGACCGGCTCCGGAATAAGACCGCCACCGCTCAAGCCTGCTTTGTCTGGTTGTACTCGCAGAGCTATAATGGCAGCTGCTGCATAGACTTTTGATGCCACAAAACGTCCGTTTTTCTCTGCCCTCATCGGCTCGCCATTGATCCATGCTTCTACAACACCCAAAGCCCGCACGCGGATCGCCGATGTGCCAGGTGCAGTTTTGAAACGGAACCACTCGGCGGGCCTGTTTCCGGCAGAGACGTCAAACGGAATCACACCCTCATCGCTTGACCACTTCATGTTCAAGGGTTGTTGCTTTGCCAAAGATGGAATACCCTGACGTCGCAATACAAAATGACCGCGTCCGGCATGATCGTAACGAACTAACAATGGATTTACCCCTTTTTTTAGTGCAACCCCTTTTAGGAGGTCCTCTACGACAATGCCGTTCACATAAACTGCAACAGGGGTTATAATTGATGAGGTATGACTCTTGTCTGACGGCGGCTCATTGGAGAAATGTATGTCCACATTAATTGCCTGTTCCACCGTTGCACAGCTCCATAAATAGTAACGTCCACCTTCAATTTCATCAGCATAACGGGTTTCATTCAGTGCCCCTTCAGGCTTTCCCATACAGAGGAAATCATCGGTTACAGTACGCTTGAGTCCGTGGTAGCCCTGATGTCCGGAATCGCCCTCTTTGCCATATCTCCACGAAAAATCGTAGGAATGCCACCTCAACAGATTGCCATCTATATTGACGGGAACCGCCGGATCAACATACGTTAGCCGGGCCAATTGAGCTTCAAGCTGTGTGGTGTTAATTTCTTTGGAAACCGGCCCCAATACATAGAACTGAGTTCCGAATCCATGCAGTTTCTTCTCCCAAAGGCTGTCTTCGGTCGCAGGAAGCATGGCTGTTTTGACCAGCGCTTTGGTTTCCCTGGCCCATGCGAAACGGCGGGCTTCCAGACCTATCAGCTGGTTGTCGGCTGTGACGGGCATTCTGAAATCGCCATACTTGTTGTCCATAGTAGGCAAAAAGGAAACAGTCCATACATCAGGCAATGTTTTTTGTTGTCCGGCGCGTTTGTTTTTTGGCAAAGGATTCACATGCTTCCGGCCAGGCGTGAAGACTACGAGGCTAGCCTCATAGGTTTCGAGCGGCAATTCCACCATTGTGCCGGTGGCGGTTTCTTCCGTCACACGAAGGGGCGCTGTATTTCCTGTCCAGGGATCCCAAAGTTCAACGGCACCTTTGGTGCGGAACTCTACGATTACACCTGGCCTGGAGTCCATAACCATATAAATGTCCCGCGGGCCGGCCTTGCGATGCAGAGCACGGACGGTCTGTCCAATACCTTGAACATCCTGAACAAAGGCCTTACGGATGGACTCAACGGCCTGTTCACTTGTCGCCAAACGGTTGGATGGTGTGAATGTGCGCTCATTCATGGCTTCAAGCTCTTTATCGTTGCGACCTTCCCGGTCAGAGGCAGATGGAAGTGCTCCAACTGAATAAACCTTGCCGCCAGCCTGTGCAAAGTCAGCTGCCTTCTCAAGGCCAGGCCAGCGTACAGCACTCATGTTGGGAAAAACTAGTGCACGGTAAGCAGCACCCGCATCCTTCACCTTGAGCAGACCATCTTCGACGACAGCGCGGGCGAGCGACTCGTTATCGATAAACTCGAAGTTGATACCGGCCGCCATCAGGCTTCTTCCCAGTTCAAAGGCCGTGTTTCTGGCCTTTTCGCCATCCATTTCAGCCTCAAAAGGTGCGACAGGATAAACCACTGCCACATCGCTCACCGTATGTCCCTGACTCATCAGATAGGAGAGGCGCTCAAAATAGCCGAGAAATACATCCATGTGTTCCCAGTATGGCATCCGGAAATGGTAGCAGGGAGGGGCCCATTCCCAATAGGAACCATAAGTGGTATAATAAAGACCATGCAGATTAAGAAGGGTACAGCCATAGAGAAAATTCTCGCGCGTGGCAAACATCAGGCGTTCAAGCGTAGCGCCCCAGCCCAAACTATGGTATCCTTCGAGCCACACCCGCGGCCGCTGGTACAGATTGGCAATGGATGAAGAAACTTTGCCTTTAATCAGATCTGCCTTGCCGCCTGGCGTATCGTGTCCCGGTGCGCTGTACCAGCGCGTAGCACGGAAATAGTCACCAAACTCTCCCGGCTGAAGTCCTCGTCCACCGGAGTCGCAACCATACAGCATTCCGCGTTTGGCATGCCAATCGTATATCGGCTTGAAGTAGCGCTCCTCCATGAGCGACATGCGAACGTCAGCATAGTCCATTCGCACCTTTGGAGTTATGTTGCCCATGTCGTTCCACATGGCGGGCAGGAATTCAAAGAGGTTGTACCCCTTGCGCTGACGGAACTCGTCGGCAAAATCAGGATTCCATGCGAACTTGTCAAGGCCGATGTGCAGTTCATCATTAAAGAAGAAATTCAGGCCTTCTGAAGTTTTGCCAAGGTTACGATCTTGAAATTTCTGAAAGAAGCCATTAATAATTGTGTCGCCCGATCCGGCCATAAGTGGGTTTAGCGAACCCTCTTTGCGAACGGCGCGAAATGTCCATATCTCCCATTCGCCCTCAGGCACCTGCCATAAAATTTTGTCATTTTTTATCTGTGCAGTCAAGTCAGTTCCTCCTGGCACAATGGTGCCATCCTTCACCTGGTAGGCACGCAAAGCGAAAGCATCCTCAGGAACTTTCTTTTCAATTCTCTCACCACCCTTTACCAGCCACTTTTCGCCTGAATCCAGTTGGATAGCGTTTAGCCCCGGCTTTTTGTAAAAAAGATGGTAAAACAAATTGGGCGCACCTCTGGGCCAGTCGATCGTATAGGTACTCAGGCCAATG
>JANONW010000083.1:0-1500 GCA_031421065.1 Prolixibacteraceae bacterium | reverse complement strand
ACCGCGTGGGACTGGGCGGCCGAAATCGGCCACAAGCTCGCGTTCAGTGTCGGCCGCCTTCGGGTTGCCTCTCCCAGCGGGCTGCAGACCGGTCATTAGCGTCAAGAGTGGCCCCCCCATAGAATCGTCCTGAGACACGGCAGCTAGGGTCAACACTGTTCACATAGAGCCGTTCGCCCTGAGGTTCCGATCATTCTGAGGTATCGAAGGAAGGGCACCCTGGGCTTCGATACCTCAGCCCGAACGGAAACTGAACAGCATTGCAGCTAGGGTGGAGACTATGGCGATACCGGACTTTCAGTCATTGATGCTTCCTGTGCTCAAGGAGTCTGCTGCCGGCGAGGTGCGCATCTCTGATGTCGTCGCCGTACTCGGAACCAAGCTGGCTTTGACTGAGGCTGAGCTGTCAGAGCTCCTGCCCTCGGGTAAGCAGACGACGTTCGCCAACCGCGTGAACTGGGCCAAGAGCTACCTCGGCAAGGCCGGCTTGATCAGGCTCACGAAGCGCGCGTACTTTGAGATCAGTGAACGCGGCCGGGCCGTGCTGGCCAACCCACCCCAGACGATCAATATCAAGTTCCTCGAGTCCTTTCCTGCGTTCAAGGCGTTCCGAGAGGCGGCGGCTGAGAGTCCGACCACGCCGCAAACGGAACCGACGAACTTCAAGGAACTCGCGCCCGATGAGGTGATCCGGTCTGCAAGTGACGAGCTCCATCAGTCGCTCAGTGCCGAGTTGCTCGCGAAGATCCTTGCGGCGCCCGCAGTCTTCTTCGAGCGCCTTGTCGTCCAGCTCCTGATCGCCATGGGCTACGGTGGGTCAGCTATCGAAGCCGGTAAGGCCCTTGGCAAGAGCGGCGACGGTGGCGTTGACGGCGTCATCGATCAGGACGCGTTGGGCCTGGATCGGATCTACGTCCAGGCAAAACGATATGCGGACAACAAGGTGACGTCAGGGGAGATCCGGGACTTCTTTGGGTCGCTGGATCGGTTCAAGGCGAACAAGGGCCTGTTCGTCACGACGTCGACCTTCTCTCCGGCAGCAAAGGAAACGGCCGACATGCTGAGTAAGCGCATCGTATTGATCGATGGGCCACTTCTCACCCGTCTAATGATCCGATTCGACATCGGCTGCCGGGTCGAAGAGGTCGTCTACATCAAGAAGCTCGACGAGGACTTCTTCGACTGATGTTGGGCCAGCGCCCGTTGGCATAAACGTCGCGGCCCGGCCATTTGTTGCCGCACTCTATCGGCCGCTGTCGAGCGTTCCGAGTGAGCAGCGAGTTCAACCTGGGGAGGATTCGCGAGTCTTACTGGTAATGCCTGATTGCTGCTTACCGCTAATGCGCAGCTTGTTGAAGCGGCTGAACGTCGCACTCTTGGAGAGAATAATGAAGGTCGAGGAAGGCAAATATTCGGTCGCCGAGTTGGTTGATTGGTACCGGAATCGCGTTCTCGTGGTCAACCCGGAATACCAGCGTGGCGGAGGGCTGTGGCCTACCG
>JANONW010000082.1:0-33087 GCA_031421065.1 Prolixibacteraceae bacterium | reverse complement strand
TTAGCTGACGGGGAGAGCCTCTCACACCACATAGGTGCGACAAGAAGTCGCTTATAATAACTGTTTAACATTTATTGAATGATTAAACCTTGTGTTCCATCACAAGTAGCCTACGGACACGTGCATGCTGGGCAACTGGTCTGTGCGAAGCTGTCCGGACAATATAGCCTGTAATGGATATTCCGGCGGTTCATCAGGTATCAGCATCATCGCTCTTTACACCAATGATACCTTTGTCTTTATTTAAGACAAGGCTGGCAAACTCAAAGTTTGAACCTCCTTGTCCATCAAATTAGAGACAACCTAATGTTCAGCCCTTCACTACCTCGGTGAGTCCTCCACGATCTCTATTCGTGGCTCGTTTCCAATAGCTAATATGGCCTCTGCTGACTTCTCACCACACCCAACCCGTGGACGGTGAGATCTCCCCTGGTAAAAGCTTTTCCCTTCCTCCAATCACTGCGCGATCTACATAGTTACCCTTTTGGTGTTCTTTGGGCGTTGCCCCAGTGTATAAGGGACTTGCACCCTCTGGAAAAATACACACTTGTTGTTTTGCCCCTTCGTAAAGTTTATTTGTATATTTGGACTTTTTCCAGAGCTTACAACAAGCGTTATGCACAAGCGTAAAAATGACAACGATACAATAATATGACAATGAATGAGAGTACTATTATATTGAGTAGTTTTTTTCAACTATTTTCCGATCCGGTTGATTTGATACAATACGGTGGAATTATCCTTTTGCTGGTAATTATTTACCTTGAAACAGGATTTTTCCTGGGATTGGTGCTTCCGGGAGGTGACTACCTGATTTTCACTGCTGGATTACTTTGTGGTACAAATTACCTTGATGTTCCTTTATTGGTTTTGGTCACAGCAATGATTGCAGCTGCAGTGCTTGGCGATTTTACGGGTTATGCCAAAGGAAAATGGCTGGGTCCAAAACTCTTCAATAAGGCTGATGCAAGGATATTTAAAAAGTCCTACCTTGAAAAGAGTAAGGCTTTCTATGAAAAATACGGTATGTGGGCTTTTATAACCGGAAGGTTTTTACCTGTTATCCGAACGATTATTCCTATGGTGGCGGGAGCATCCGGTATTTCGTTAGTCAGATTCAGCTACTTGAATATCATCGGAGCGGTGATCTGGATTGGTTTGCTTACCCCACTTGGATATTATCTTGGCAAAGCTTATCCACAATTGATTAATTACAGCATCTATTTTTTTATAGGATTTATTGTTCTTGCTTCATTTCCCATGTTAAAAATTATCAATCCATTTCGAAAAAAATAGATAGATGAACACTATTCAAAAAAAAACATATCAGATAGTTAATTCAAGCCTGTTCAGGTATTTTATCCTGGCGGTGATCATGGCTTCGGGGGTTATCGTTGGGCTTGAAACCTACCCGGCAATTCATGACAGGTTCGCCCATTCATTTCGCTTGATAGATCAAACAATTATTTGTATTTTTCTTGTTGAAATATTTTTAAAATTACTTGCCAACGGGAAAAGGCCGTGGGCCTATTTCAACGACCCATGGAATGTTTTTGATTTTATTATCGTAGCAGTCTACTTTATACCCCATATCGATACACATTTTGTAACCGTTCTTAGGTTGGCACGAATTCTTCGGGTCTTCAAAGTTATTTCAATTTTCCCTAAACTTCAGCTTTTGGTAAATACACTCCTCAAAAGCATTCCTTCAATGGGTTATGTTGTTGTTCTGCTGTTTCTTGTTTTTTATATCTATGCCGTAATTGGCAGCTTTATATTTGCAAAAAGTGATCCGGTGCATTTCGGATCGCTGCATACAGCCATGATAACACTTTTCAAGGTTTTAACACTCGAAGGATGGACGGACATTATGAACATCCAGCTTTATGGAACTGCCGATCCATCTGCAGAATATACGATGAAGCCTGGTTCGTATGCATCGGTAGCCTATTTTGTGTCTTTCATTTTACTTGGTGCAATGATTATTATGAATCTGTTTATAGGAGTGATAATGAACAGTATGCAGGAGAGCCAGGATGATATTAAAAAGGCGTTGATGAGAAAACAACAACCCGAATCAGGGAGTCAAACATTATTGAAAGAGCTTGAAGACAAGATCGATGAATTGAAACTTGACATTCAAAAACTAAGTGAGATTTTAAAAAAATAAAAACATGGATAACTCAATTTACCTATGGGTCGGATTTAATGTATTTGATATTGGCTGCACAGATGATGCTTTTCCTGAGCAGGATGACAGTCGATTTTATACGGTCCTGGATTTTGCTCCACATCAGCACACGTATTAATATAAGTATCATTTCTGATTTCCTGATCAAACTGATGAAATTGCCGATCGGCTTTTTCGATACCAAAATGATCGGGGATTTGCTCCAGCGAATTGGCGATCATCGCCGGATCGAGCGATTCTTAACTTCGCAATCAATCAATGTGATTTTTTCAGTATTTAATATTTTGATATTCAGTATTGTTTTGGCCTTTTACAGTTGGCTTATCTTCTTCGTGTTTCTTTTTGGTTCTACATTATATATAGGCTGGATATTTTTATTTCTGAAAAAAGGCGTGAGCTCGATTTTAAACGGTTTGCCCAACTGGCCGACAATCAAAGTAAATTGATCCAACTCATCAACGGTATGCAGGAAATCAAGCTGAATAATTACGAACGGCAGAAGCGATGGGAGTGGGAGCGTATTCAGGCACGGTTGTTTAAAGTGAATATTGCCAATCTTTCTCTTCAGCAATACCAGCAGGCAGGATCGGTTTTTATCAATGAAACCAAAAATATCTTTATTACAGTTCTTGCTGCCACTGCTGTGGTTCATGGAAATATGACTTTGGGCATGATGCTGGCAGTGCAATATATTATAGGTCAGATGAACAGCCCGCTCGATCAGATGATCGAATTTGTTCAGGTTTCGCAGGATGCAAAAATCAGTTTGGAACGGTTAGCTGAAATTCACGACAACAAAGATGAGGAACAAAATCAGGAAGGAAAACTGGAATCATTGCCGTCTTCGGCGGACATTCATATTACTGATTTGATGTTTCAATATGAAGGGCCTCATTCGCCCAAAGTCCTTGATAATCTGAATCTCATTATTCCGTGCGGGAAAGTAACAGCCATTGTTGGAACCAGCGGAAAAACAACCCTGGTGAAACTTCTTCTTGGGTTTTATCCTCCTGTATCAGGCTCTATAAAGGTTGGCAACCATGATTTGTCGAATTACAGGCAACATTGGTGGCGAAATAAATGTGGCGCGGTGATGCAGGACGGTTTTATTTTTTCGGATACTATTGCCGCAAATATCGCTATTGGCGATGAAGGGATTGACAAGGACCGCTTGAATTATGCCGTCAGAATGGCAAATATCAAAGAGTTTATTGAAGGATTACCGTTGGCTTACAATACAAAAATTGGTCCTGAAGGAGTTGGGCTTAGCCCGGGCCATTTATAAAAATCCTGAATTTATTTTCTTCGACGAAGCGACCAATGCGTTGGACGCAAACAATGAAAAGGTGATCCTGGAGAACCTGAATGAATTTTTTTCAGGAAAAACGGTTGTTGTGGTAGCCCATCGTTTAAGTACAGTCCGAAATGCCGATCAGATCATTGTTCTTGAAAAGGGGAATATTGTGGAGATTGGTAACCATGAAGAATTGGCCGGAAAAAGAGGCGTTTATTACCAATTGGTTAAAAATCAGCTTGAATTAGGAAACTGATAGTTGGCAGTGGTCAGTCGCAGTTGGCAGTAACCCCTTCTGAATACTGAGACTGAATACTGAGACTGAACACTGAGCACTGAGATTGAACACTGAGCACTGAGCACTGGGACTGAACACTGAGACTGAACACTAAATTGTAATGGAAAAAGAAAAACTTGACATTGAACTGAGGAGCGACGAATTTCAGGAAATCGTACAGCAATCGCCGCGATGGATGATCCGCTCCGGCATTTCCCTGATTTTTGGCATCCTGATACTTTTGCTGGCCGGCAGTTATTTTTTTCGTTATCCCGATGTGATCAATGCCAATATTGTTGTACTATCCGAAAATCCGCCTGCATACCTGGCTGCCCGCACTACTGCCCGCATCGATTCGTTGATAGCGGCCGACCAGCAACTGGTTTCCGAAAATCAAATTATTGCCATCCTTGAAAATACAGCTGATTATGAAGATGCGATGAAGCTTAAAGAACTTCTTCTCCAATTGGAACCATTTATGCTGACTTTTGATACTTTGACAGCATCCGGCCCTGATTTCAACCTGCAATTAGGTGATATACAGCCTGATTATTCAAGTTTCGTTCGGTTGTACAACGATTATTTTTCATTTCTCCGGCTGAAACTACATCCCAAAAAAATTAAATCGCTGAAGCTTTTTCAATCCTGTCAGATCAATGCTGAAACACCGTGTTTCTACTTCAGAATAAAGCTAATTATCGCCCTTCCTGTTTATTTTTTCTTAACAAACGAAAAAAGTTCATTTATTTTTCAAGTTTTATTGGGTTTTCTATTGGTAATTAGTACTTTTGCAAGCCGTTTTAAAGGAAAAAACCGGACAACGGATTGTAAAGAGTTGGAATTCTGCGGAATTGCAATACCTTTGCAGACCAAATTTTTGCGTAAGTTTTATTAAAATTAAGAGTAGCTATATGCCAACGATTCAGCAATTAGTTCGTAAAGGAAGACAAAGTAATGCGGAGAAAAGTAAATCTCCGGCATTGGATTCTTGCCCACAGAGAAGAGGAGTATGTGTTCGTGTTTATACCACCACTCCTAAAAAACCAAACTCAGCAATGCGTAAAGTGGCCAGGGTTAGGTTAACCAATGGCAAAGAAGTAAACGCTTACATTCCCGGAGAAGGACACAATCTTCAGGAACACTCTATTGTATTGGTACGCGGAGGTAGGGTAAAAGACCTTCCGGGAGTTCGTTACCATTTAATTCGTGGCGCCCTGGATACAGCCGGTGTTGAAGGCCGTACACAAAGACGGTCGAAATACGGTACCAAGAGGCCAAAAGTGAAAAAGTAATTTTTCAGTAATTTTTTTTAATTGACGTTCTAGCTTAGTGGTTTGAGTTGAGTAAAGAGGCATACGTGCCGATTGAAGCCCACAAATCGACAGCGAATTTAAGTAACACTAAAGCATTTTATAATGAGAAAATCGAAACCAAAGAAGCGGATCATTCTGCCTGATCCAAAGTTCAACGACATTCTGGTTACCCGTTTCGTAAACGACTTAATGTACGACGGGAAAAAGTCAATCGCATATCAAATTTTCTACGATGCGATGGATATAGTTGGCACGAAAATGAAGGACTCTGAAGTTAGTCCATTGGATGTGTTTAAAAAAGCCCTCGAGAAAATTACCCCCCACGTTGAAGTAAAAAGCAGAAGAGTTGGTGGAGCAAATTTCCAGGTTCCTATGGAAATCCGCCCTGAAAGAAAAACTTCAATCTCAGTAAAAAACCTTATTTTATATTCACGCAAGCGTTCAGGCCGTTCAATGGCTGATAAACTTGCTGCTGAAATCGTTGCTGCATACAACGAAGAAGGTGGTGCATTCAAAAAGAAGGAAGATACCCACCGTATGGCCGAAGCAAACCGTGCTTTTGCACATTTCCGCTTTTAGTTTTTAAGAATAGTTTAGGATAGATATTGGTACAAAATGGCTAAGGATTTAAGATATACAAGAAACATTGGCATCATGGCACACATTGATGCCGGCAAAACGACCACCTCGGAGCGTATCCTGTTTTATACAGGGGTCACTCACCGAATTGGCGAAGTGCATGATGGTGCCGCCACAATGGACTGGATGGAACAGGAGCAGGAACGTGGTATTACAATTACCTCCGCTGCAACTACTACATTCTGGACATACAAAGATATTGAGCATAAAATTAACATCATTGATACACCAGGACACGTTGACTTTACTGTTGAGGTAGAGCGCTCGTTACGTGTTCTCGACGGTGCTGTTGCGCTTTTCTGTGCTGTTGGAGGTGTTGAGGCCCAATCAGAAACTGTTTGGCGCCAGGCTGAGAAATATGGTGTGCCACGTATCGGTTTCGTTAATAAAATGGACCGTTCGGGTGCCGATTTCTACAATGTGCTTTCTGAAGTAAGAGAAAAATTGGGCGCAAACCCGGTTCCTATCACTATCCCAATCGGTGCTGAAGAAAAGTTTGAGGGAATGGTTGATTTGATTGAAATGAAAGCCATTCGCTGGAAAGACGACGCTACATTGGGAACTACCTATTATATGGAAGAAATCCCTGCTGATATGGTTGAAATTTCTGAAGAATACCGGGCAAAACTGGTTGAAGCAGTAGCTGAATTTGATGATGAATTGCTTGAACGTTTCTTCGAAGATCCGGAATCAATTACTGTTGAACAGATGTTGACTGTTATCCGTAAGGCTACAATCAGCGGCGCTATCATTCCAATGATGTGCGGTTCAGCATTTAAAAATAAAGGTGTTCAGCGTTTGCTCGATGCTGTTTGCTCATTCCTTCCAAGCCCACTTGACAAAGGTGATATTGTTGGGATAGAGTACAACGATACTGAAGAAGTTATTCGTCATGCTGATGTAAACGAGCCGCTTGCTGCCCTGGCATTTAAAATTGCAACCGATCCTTATGTTGGACGTTTGTGTTTCATTCGTGTATATTCAGGGAAAATTACCGCCGGCGATACCGTGTTCAATTCAAGAACAGGTAAAAAAGAACGTATTTCCCGTATTTACCAGATGCACTCAAACAAACAAAATGCGATTGATGTAATTGAAGCTGGTGATATTTGTGCTGCCGTTGGATTTAAAGACATCCGCACGGGCGATACCTTATCTGATCTTAATAACCCAATAGTTCTCGAAAGCATGGACTTTCCTGAACCAGTTATCGGGATCGCCATTGAGCCTAAAACTCAGAAAGATTTGGACAAGCTGAACCAGGGGCTATACAAACTTGCAGAAGAAGATCCAACATTTAAAGTAAATACCGATCCTGATTCAGGACAGACTATTATCCGTGGAATGGGTGAGCTTCACCTTGAAATCATTGTTGACCGTCTTCGTCGTGAATTCAAGGTTGAATGTAACCAGGGAGCTCCTCAGGTTGCCTATAAAGAATGTATCACTAAAATGGTTGAACTTCGCGAAGTTTTCAAGAAACAATCCGGAGGTCGTGGTAAATTCGCTGATATCAGTGTTCGTGTTGAACCTGCTGATGAAGGTAAAATCGGACTTCAGTTCATTGATGCTGTAAAAGGAGGTAATATTCCACGCGAATACATTCCTTCAGTACAAAAGGGTTTCGAATCAGCATTATTGAATGGCCCGTTGGCTGGTTTCAATATCGATAGCCTAAAAGTTACTTTACTAGATGGAAGTTTCCACGCAGTTGACTCCGATCAGCTATCATTTGAAATCTGCGCACGTCAGGCATTTAAAAATGCTGCCGGAAAAGCAGGTCCACGTTTGCTCGAACCTATCATGAAATGCGAAATTGTTACTCCTGAAGAATACATGGGAGACATCATCGGTGACTTGAACCGTCGTCGTGGGCATATCGAAGGTATGGAAGAAAAAGCAGGTGCCCGTGTAATTAAAGCATTGGTTCCACTCTCTGAATTATTCGGATATGTAACTACACTCCGGACATTGTCTTCAGGCCGTGCAACTTCATCGATGGAATTCGCGAAATATGTTGAGTTGCCAAAATTACTCGCGGTTAAAGTTCTCGACGATTTAAAAGGAAGAACAGACTTATTATAATTACAAACTGTATTATTATTATTATTTCTCATTATGAGTCAAAAGATCAGAATTAAGCTGAAATCGTATGATCACAACTTAGTTGACAAGTCGGCTGAAAAGATCGTAAAAACAGTGAAGACTACAGGTGCAGTAGTAAGCGGACCAATTCCGCTTCCAACCCACAAACGTATTTTTACAGTATTACGTTCAACCTTTGTGAACAAAAAATCAAGGGAACAATTTGAATTGTCATCTTATAAACGTTTGATCGACATTTACAGTTCAACAGCAAAAACAATCGACGCCTTAATGAAGCTTGAATTACCAAGTGGCGTTGAAGTAGAAATCAAAGTTTGATAACCTGTAAAAAAAGAAAAAATGGCAGGATTAATCGGTAAAAAAATCGGAATGACTTCCGTATTCAGTGTTGAGGGGAAAAACATCCCATGCACTGTGATCCAGGCCGGACCTTGTGTAGTTACACAAGTGAAATCGGTGGAGACTGACGGCTACGTAGCTGTTCAGTTGGGGTATGATGACAAAAAGGAAAAGCATACCAACAAATGTGAATTGGGCCATTTCAAAAAGGCTGCAACTGAACCAAAACGCAAACTGATCGAGTTTAAAGAACTTGAAGGTGAGTTCAAACTTGGTGATATCGTTAGTGTTGATTCATTCAACGAAGAAGGCTGGGTCGATGTTCAGGGCGTAACCAAAGGTAAAGGTTTTCAGGGCGTTGTTAAACGTCATGGTTTTGCTGGTGTTGGCGATGCCACACACGGTCAGCACAACCGTCTCAGAGCCCCTGGTTCTGTAGGTGCATCTTCTTATCCGTCGCGTGTATTCCCCGGAATGCGCATGGCAGGTCGCGATGGTAATGACAACGTAACTATTCAGAACCTAAAAGTTTTGAAAGTAATTCCGGAGTCAAATTTATTGATAGTTAAAGGATCAATTCCTGGATGCAAAGGTTCATACGTAATTATTTATCAGTAATGGAAATAAAAGTAATAAATACAGCAGGACAGGAAACCGGAAGAACTGTTACTTTAGACGAACAAATTTTCGGTATTGAGCCCAATGACCACGCCATTTATTTGGATGTGAAACAAATCTTGGCCAATAAAAGACAAGGGACCCACAGTTCGAAAGAACGTGCAGATATTTCCGGAAGTACCAGGAAGATCAAAAAGCAAAAGGGAACCGGCACAGCCAGGGCAGGTAGTATTAAATCACCTGTATTCCGTGGTGGGGGCCGTGTATTCGGACCACGTCCGAGAAGCTATGATTTCAAATTGAACAAGAAGGTGAAAGCCCTTGCGCGTAAATCAGCTTTAACCTACAAAGCCCTTGAGGAATCTATTCTGGTAGTTGAGGATTTCAGTTTTGAAACTCCAAAAACACGCGAAATGGTGCAAATCAGTAATAATCTGAAAATTAATGATAATAAGTCACTTTTCGTACTGGCAGAAGAAAATAAAAATATATATTTGTCCTCCAGAAATTTAGAACGCATTTCCGTTGTAACTGCCTCAGAATTAAATACATATCAAATTCTGAACGCAAAAAAAGTAATCGTTTTGGAAAGTTCTATTTGTAAGATTGAAGAATTGTTTAAGATTTAAAAGGCTTGAAAATGGAAATTTTAATTAAACCGATCGTTACCGAAAAAATGACAGGTCAGGCCGAAGGTCTTAACCGCTATGGCTTTATCGTCAATCGGAGCGCCAATAAATTGCAAATTAGGAAAGCCATTGAAAGTTTATACAATGTTTCAGTGGAATCAGTAAACACATTGATTAACGGTGGTAAAAGAAAATCACGTTTTACCAAAGCCGGTGTAATCTCTGGAAGTACTGGAATGAGCAAAAAGGCTATTGTAACAATAGCAAAAGGACAGAGTATTGATTTTTACAGTAATATATAATAGAAAATGGCAGTAAGAAAATTAAATCCAGTTACTCCGGGTCAAAGGCACAAGATTATCGGTGCGTTTGATACTATTACTGCATCAACACCTGAAAAATCATTGTTGAAGCCTATGACGAGATCTGGCGGTCGTAACAGCCAGGGTCGCATGACAATGAGGTATATAGGTGGTGGCCACAAACGCAAATACCGCTTTATCGACTTTAAAAGAGATAAAGACGGCATTGCCGCTGTTGTAGAATCTATTCAGTATGATCCAAACCGTACCTCTCGAATTGCATTGTTGGTTTATCCCGACGGTGAAAAAAGGTATATGCTGGCGCCCAACGGATTAAAAGTTGGCCAGAAAGTCGAGACAGGTACAGGTGTGGCGCCTGAAATAGGGAATACATTACCACTATCAGATATTCCTCTTGGAACATTGGTTCACAACATTGAGCTTCATCCCAGTCAGGGAGGTGTGATGGCTCGTAGTGCCGGAACGTACGCTCAGTTAACTTCGAGAGAAGGAAAGTATGCTATCGTGAAATTGCCTTCGGGCGAATCCAGAATGGTGCTTGTAACTTGTCGTGCTACAGTAGGAATCGTTGGTAATACCGAACACAACCTTGAAAGATCGGGTAAAGCAGGTCGCTCAAGATGGTTAGGTAAAAGGCCTCGTGTAAGAGGTGTAGCTATGAACCCGGTTGATCACCCGATGGGTGGTGGCGAAGGTCGTTCTTCAGGTGGACATCCACGTTCACGCAAAGGCTTGTTGGCAAAAGGCTTCAAGACCCGTTCGCTGAAGAAAGCTTCCAACAGGTATATTGTAGAAAAACGCAAGAAATAATTAAAAGGAGAACAATATGAGTCGTTCATTAAAGAAAGGGCCTTTTATCGATTTCAAGCTCGAACGTAAAGTTTTAGTTCTGAATGAAACTAACAAAAAGTCGGTAATCAAAACATGGGCCAGGGCATCAGTAATTTCTCCTGACTTTGTAGGGCATACCATCGCAGTTCACAACGGAAATAAATTCATTCCCGTTTATGTAACTGAAAACATGGTGGGCCATAAATTTGGTGAATTTGCACCTACAAGAACCTTCAGGGGACATTCTAAAGGAAAAAAATAAGGCATGAGATCCTTAATTACTATTAAAAGAATTCACGATGGGTGCTAGAAAAAGAAATAGTGCAAACGAACTAAAGGAAGCTAAGAAACAGTTGTATTTCGCTGTTTTGAAGAATTGTCCTACTTCGCCGCGAAAAATGAGGCTTGTAGCCGACATGGTACGCGGAATGGAAGTGAACAGAGCTCTTGATGTACTTAAGTTTTCCTCCAAGGAATCTTCGCGCAGGCTGGAAAAACTAGTCATGTCGGCCATTGCAAACTGGCAGGCAAAAAACGAAGGAAGCCGTTTGGAAGAAAGCAATTTGTACGTGAAAAATATTTCTGTTGATTCAGGAAGAATATTAAAAAGACTGCGCCCTGCACCACAGGGTCGTGCTCACCGGATCAAGAAGAGATCAAATCACGTGACGGTAAGTCTTGATAGTTTAACTATAGTTAAAGAAACTGAATAAATAATAATACATGGGACAAAAAGTTAATCCAATCGCTAATCGTTTAGGGATCATCAAAGGATGGGATTCCAATTGGTTCGGTGGAAACAACTATGGTGATAAGCTCGTGGAAGACTTCAAGATCAGGGAGTACCTGAATGCCCGTTTGGCAAAAGCGAGTATTTCCAAAATTATCATTGAACGTACACTTAAACTTATTACCATCACTGTTCACACCTCAAGGCCCGGTATTATTATTGGCAAAGGTGGTCAGGAAGTTGATAAGCTGAAAGAAGAGTTGAAAAAGATCACCAACAAAGAAATTCAGATCAATATTTTTGAAATTAAACGTCCGGAACTGGATGCCCAGATTGTAGCCGTTAACATTGCACGTCAGATTGAAGGTAAAATTGCCTACCGTCGTGCCACTAAAATGGCTATCGCTTCAACCATGAGAATGGGAGCACAAGGGATCAAGATTCAAGTATCAGGCCGTTTGAACGGCGCCGAAATGGCACGTTCAGAAATGTACAAAGATGGTCGTACTCCTTTGCATACTCTGAGAGCTGATATAGATTATGCGCTTGCAGAAGCCCTTACCAAAACCGGCTTGCTCGGTGTGAAAGTTTGGATCTGTAAAGGCGAGATTTATGGAAAGCGTGACCTTTCACCAAACCTTGGCCAGAAACCTGGACGTCCGGCAGTTGGTGCACCAAAAGGGAACGGATTTAAGAAAAGAAAAAAATAATTTGTAAACCTTTCAGAATTAAAGAAGGATGTTACAACCGAAAAAGACAAAATTCAGAAGAGTACAAAAGGGAAAAATGAAAGGACTGGCCCAAAGAGGAAACCAGTTGGCATTTGGATCTTTCGGTATAAAATCGTTGCAGGAAACATGGCTTACCGGGCGCCAGATTGAGGCTGCCAGGGTTGCGGTAACCCGTCATATGCAACGTCAGGGTCAAATTTGGATCCGAGTTTTTCCCGACAAACCGATTACTAAAAAACCCGCTGAGGTACGTATGGGTAAAGGTAAAGGTGCCCCGGAAGCATTTGTTGCTCCGATCACACCAGGTAGAATATTGATTGAAGCAGATGGAGTTCCTTATGAGGTTGCAAAGGAAGCGCTTCGTTTAGCTGCACAAAAACTACCGGTTACTACTAAGTTTATTGTAAGACGTGATTATGTCGAACCTGAAATCGCAGAATAATGAAAACATCAGAAATTAAAGAGTTGTCAAACGCGGAGGTCGTGGAAAGAATCCAGACCGATCAGGATTCCTTATTACGGATGAAAATGAACCATGCAATTTCTCCACTCGACAACCCACAGGTAATCGTAGGTGTGAGAAGGAATATTGCAAGACTAAAAACCATTCTACGTCAAAGGGAAATTAACGCAAAACAGAGTTAGTAATGGAATCAAGAAATCTAAGGAAGGAGCGTGTTGGAGTTGTTGTGAGCAACAAAATGGAATGCACAATCGTTGTTGCCGAAAAGCGCAAGGAAAAACATCCCATTTATGGAAAATTCGTCAACAAAACCTCCAAGTTTTACGCCCACGATGAAAAGAACAGCTGCAACATTGGCGATACTGTAAAGATCATGGAAACACGTCCGATCAGTAAACAAAAATGTTGGAGATTAGTGGAAATCATAGAAAGAGCTAAGTAATCATGATACAACAAGAATCAAGATGTACCGTTGCCGATAATAGTGGGGCAAAAGAAGTGCTTTGTATCCGTGTATTAGGCGGAACAAGAAAGCGCTATGCTTCATTAGGCGATACCATTGTAGTTACAGTAAAAAGTGCTATAGCAGGTAGTGAAATGAAAAAAGGCGCCGTATCAAAAGCCATCATTGTTCGTACCACGAAAGAGGTTCGCCGCCAGGACGGAACATACATCCGTTTTGATGACAACGCAGTAGTTTTACTGAACAATACTGGTGAAATGCGCGGAACCCGTATATTTGGGCCCGTAGCAAGAGAACTTCGTGATAAAAATATGAAGATCATTTCACTTGCTCCTGAAGTACTTTAATGTATAAAATCAGAACAATGCAGAGAAAATTACACATTAAAAAAAGCGATACTGTATTTGTAACTACCGGCAATTACAAAGGCAAGGAAGGCAAAGTGCTCGAAGTAATAAGAGCAACAGGTAAAGCTATTGTAGAAGGTGTTAACATGGTAAAAAAACATACCAAACCCAATGCAGCACATCCGCAGGGTGGTATTATCGAAAAGGAAGCACCAATTCATATTTCTAACCTCATGATCAAGGATCCAAAAACAGGAAAACCTACCCGTGTTGGAAGAAAGTTGAATGATAAAGGTAAATTAGTTCGTTATTCTAAAAAATCAGGAGAGGAGATTAAGTAATGGCTTACGTACCAACACTTAAGAAAAAATACTTGGACGAAGTAGTTCCTGCGTTAGTAAAGGATTTTTCCTACACTAACCAAATGCAGGCACCAAGGTTAGAGAAAATTGTCATCAATCAGGGAGTTGGAGCTGCTATTGCAGATAAAAAGTTAATCGAAGTCGCTACTGACGAGATTACTACTATCGCAGGTCAGAAGGCAGTCCAAACCAAATCAAAGAGAGACATCTCTAATTTCAAACTAAGGAAGAAAATGCCGATCGGCGTACGTGTTACACTTCGCAAAGATCGTATGTATGAATTCCTTGATCGTCTAATCAGTGTGTCCCTTCCCCGTATCCGCGATTTCAAAGGAATCGAAAGCAAAATGGATGGACAAGGAAATTACACCCTTGGAATTCCTGAGCAGATCATTTTCCCTGAAATTGTAATGGACAAAGTTACCCGGATCAACGGTATGAATATTACTTTCGTAACTTCAGCCGATTCAGATGAAGAAGGCTATGCTTTGCTGAAAGAGTTAGGTTTACCTTTTAAAAATGCTAAAAAGAATTAAGATATGGCTAAGGAATCAATGAAAGCCCGCGAAGTAAAAAGGGCAAAACTTGTTGAAAAATATGCCGAGAAAAGGGCCATGCTTAAGGCTGAAGGCGATTATGTCGGTCTTCAGAAACTACCGAAAAACTCTTCCCGCATTCGTATGCACAACAGGTGCAAACTAACCGGGCGCCCGAAAGGGTATATGCGTCAATTCGGTATCAGCAGGATCAATTTCAGAGAAATGGCTTCTTCTGGTCTAATTCCGGGTGTTAAAAAAGCAAGTTGGTAATTTATAATTAAGAAGTAATGAGCAAAATTACAGATCCAATAGCAGATTATCTGACACGAATCAGAAATGCACAAAAAGCAAAACATCGTGTGGTCGATATCCCTGCATCCAATATCAAGAAAGAAATTACCAAAATTTTGAAAGATAAAGGATATATCCTCAACTATAAGTTTGAAGACGAAATCAACTTTCAGGGCAACATTAAAATTGCCTTGAAATATCATCCTGAGTCTCATATTCCTGCGATCAAAGCAATCAGACGAATCAGTAAACCTGGTTTGAGGAAATATTGTCATACCGACAGTATTCCACGAGTGCTCAACGGTTTGGGAATTGCAGTAATTTCGACCTCCAAAGGCGTAATTACCGATAAGGAAGCTCGGGAATTAGGTGTTGGCGGTGAGGTTTTATGTTACGTTTATTAATCTAGGAGGAATAATAATGTCAAGGATAGGTAAATTTCCCATAGAAATACCGGCTGGGGTAAAATTTACTGTAAGCGATTCAAATCTGGTTACAGTAAAAGGTCCGCTGGGCGAACTAACACAACAAGTTGATCCTGATATTTCATTTGAATTGGAAGGAAACACTCTAACGGTTAACCGTCCTTCAGATGAGAAAAAACACCGCGCCATTCATGGCTTATACCGTTCACTTGTTAACAACATGGTGGTTGGTGTATCAAAAGGCTACGAAATAAAACTCGAACTGGTTGGTGTTGGATATCGTGCTGAAAACGATGGTCAGGTACTCGATTTGGTTTTAGGTTATTCACACCATACCTACTTGCAACTTCCGTCGGAAGTACATGTAGAGGCAAAAAGTGATAAACGCAGTAACCCGATTGTAACGCTGAAAAGCTGTGATAAACAACTTATTGGGCATATTGCTGCTAAAATCAGATCCCTCAGAAAACCTGAGCCTTACAAAGGAAAAGGTGTTAAGTTTGTTGGTGAAATTATTAGGCGCAAGGCCGGAAAATCAGCTGGTGCTAAATAGTAAAAATTAAAAACCATGGCTTTAACGAAGCAAGAAAGAAGATATAGGATTAAGAAGAGGATCCGGAAAATCGTTTCCGGAACTGCCGAAAGGCCTCGTTTGAATGTATTCAGAAGCAACAAGCAGATTTATGCCCAGTTGATTGATGATTTAAATGGAAAAACGTTGCTGGCAATTTCTTCACTTAATAAAGATTTCGAAGGTGCCGGGGGCACTAAAATCGAAATGGCTGAAAAAGTAGGAAAAGCAGTTGCTGAAAAAGCCATTGCTGCCGGAATAACAGCTGTAGTATTCGATCGTAATGGTTATTTGTATCACGGTAGGGTTAAACAATTAGCTGATGCTGCCCGTGAAGGTGGCCTTAAATTTTAATAGTTATGTCAGGAGATATCAGAAAAGTAAAAACCAGTGATCTGGAACTGAAGGATCGGTTGGTAGCTATTAACCGCGTTACAAAAGTAACCAAAGGGGGTCGTACATTTAGCTTCTCGGCAATTGTTGTTGTAGGCAACGAAGATGGTATCGTAGGCTGGGGCCTCGGTAAAGCCAGCGAAGTTACCACTGCAATTTCAAAAGGTGTTGATGCTGCAAAGAAAAACCTTGTAAAAGTTCCGATTCACAAAGGAACCATCCCTCACGAACAGGAAGCTAAATTTGGAGGCGCCCGCGTATTTTTAAAACCGGCAACATCAGGAACCGGGGTAAAGGCCGGTGGTGCTATGCGTTCTGTATTGGAAAGTGTTGGAATACACAACATCCTTGCAAAATCAAAAGGATCTTCGAACCCGCATAATCTTGTAAAAGCAACTATGGCGGCACTTCTTGAATTGAGGGATGCACACACAGTAGCCGATCAGCGGGGTGTTACATTGGATAAAGTATTTAATGGATAGGGAGTTATGGCTAAGATAAAAATTACACAAGTAAGAAGTAAAATTGGTTCCGACTGGACACAGAAAGCAACACTTATTGCTTTGGGCATCAAGAAACTTAACCGTTCGGTAGAACACGAAGTAACTCCACAGATTATCGGGATGGTCAACAAAGTGAAGCATCTTGTAAAAGTTGAAGAAGTTTAAACTTATTAAGATCAAGAAATATGGATTTAAGTAATCTTAAACCTGCAGAAGGTTCAACCAAGAGCGAAAAGCGAATTGGACGTGGCCAGGGTTCAGGTCATGGCGGTACCTCTACAAGAGGTCACAAAGGAGCCAAATCAAGATCGGGTTATAAAACACGTCGTGGTTTCGAAGGAGGTCAAATGCCTTTGCAACGTGTTGTGCCTAAATTTGGCTTCACAAACATCAACAGAAAAGAGTTCAAAGCAATCAATCTTGACGTAGTTCAGGAATTGGCCGAAACTTTAAAACTCACCACTATTGATGTTGAAACTTTGGTTGAAGCTGGTATGGCTTCCAAAAGGGATAAAATAAAGATTTTAGGAGACGGAGTATTAAACCTTAAATTGGAAGTTAAAGCACACGCTTTTTCTAAAAGAGCAAAAGAAATCATTGAGAAACTAGAAGGAACCACCGAAATACTCTAACTCTGATGAAAAAGTTTTTTGAAACCATAAAGAATATTTATAAGATTGAAGACTTACGGTCCCGGTTGGGGATCACCTTGTTTTTGCTTTTAATTTATCGTTTAGGTTCGTATGTTTCTTTACCAGGAGTTGATCCGGCTCAGTTAGACCAACTTAAAGATCAAACATCTGAGGGGTTGCTCGGATTGTTGGATATGTTCTCAGGAGGAGCATTTTCCCAGGCATCTATTTTTGCATTGGGAATCATGCCCTATATTTCGGCTTCTATTGTAATTCAGTTGATGGGCATTGCGGTACCTTATTTTCAACGATTGCAAAAAGAAGGTGAATCAGGACGTCGTAAAATCAATCAGCTAACCCGTTATCTGACTGTTGTCATCCTGATCTTCCAAGCACCTGCATATTTAGTAAATCTTCATGCACAATTGCCCGAATCAGCTTTTGCAATAACCGGAACACTATTTACGATAACATCAACTGTAATTTTAACTGCAGGTTCGATGTTTGTAATGTGGCTCGGTGAACGTATTACTGACAAAGGTATTGGAAATGGTATATCACTGATCATCATGATCGGAATTATTGCAAGACTGCCGCACTCTGTAGTTGCCGAATTTGCTTCGCGCATCGAACAACAAGGTGGTGGTATGGTAATGTTCCTGTTAGAGTTTGTAGTTCTGTTCTTTGTATTCATGGGATCTATTTTACTGGTTCAGGGAACCCGCAAAATACCTGTACAATACGCTAAACGAATTGTAGGCAACAAACAATATGGTGGTGTTCGTCAGTACATACCTTTGAAAGTTAATGCAGCGGGGGTAATGCCTATCATTTTTGCCCAGGCAATCATGTTTATACCTATTAGTCTTGCCGGGTTTGCCAAATCAGATAGTTTGAGTGGCTTTGCAGCTGCATTTTCAAACCATACCGGTTTTTGGTACAACCTGACTCAATTTTTACTTGTAATCCTGTTCACCTATTTCTATACGGCAATTACCGTTAATCCAATGCAAATGGCTGAAGATATGAAGAAGAATGGCGGATTTATTCCTGGCGTTAAACCCGGAAAGAAAACCGTTGAATTTCTTGATACCATCATGTCCAGAATTACACTTCCTGGATCTATTTTTCTTGGAATTATAACTATTCTGCCTGCGTTCGCTATGATGGCCGGAATCAATAACCAATTCGCCTATTTCTTTGGCGGAACGTCACTGTTGATTCTTGTGGGAGTTGTATTGGATACACTGCAACAAATTGAAAGTCATCTTTTGATGCGTCACTACGATGGTTTGATGAAATCAGGCCGGATCAAGGGACGTACCGGAGGTAGCGGGTACTAATTAATCTATTTGGACATTTAGGTGTCCTGAATTGGTGAGAAGTTCTAAACTTGTTAATTTAATTTATTTTTATGGCAAAACAGTCTTCTATACAACAAGACGGAACAATCATTGAATCATTATCAAATGCAATGTTCAGGGTTGAATTGGAAAATGGGCATACCATTACTGCACATATTTCCGGAAAGATGCGGATGCATTACATCAAAATCTTACCCGGCGATAAAGTAAAGGTTGAAATATCACCATACGACCTGACCAAAGGAAGAATTACTTTTAGATACAAAAACTAAAGCACAAAATAATGAAAGTAAGAGCATCCATTAAAAAACGTAGCGCCGAATGCAAAATTGTACGCAGAAAAGGCCGTTTGTACGTGATTAACAAAAAGAATCCTAAGTATAAACAACGTCAGGGATAATTAATTAACTTTGTAAAAATTTTATTTATGGCTCGTATAAGTGGTGTTGACATCCCTAACAATAAGAGAGGCGAGATAGCATTAACCTATATCTATGGTGTTGGTCGAAATCTTTCTGTAACGCTCCTCGAAAAAGCCGGCGTTGACAAAAACATCAAAGTCCAGGATTGGACGGATGAACATTTGGCTGCTATTCGTGCAGCAATCAGTGGAAACATTAAGGTTGAAGGCGAATTACGTTCTGAAACCCAAATGAATATTAAACGATTAATGGATATCGGATGTTATCGCGGAATCCGTCATCGTGTAGGCTTACCTCTTCGTGGACAAAGCACAAAAAATAATGCACGTACACGTAAGGGAAAGAGAAAAACTGTTGCTAATAAGAAAAAAGCCACTAAATAATTGATATTTGAATTATGGCAAAAAAGACTGGTTCTACAAAAAAACGAGTTGTTATCGTTGAAGCAATCGGGCAGGCACACATTCATTCTTCATTCAACAACATCATTGTGTCGTTGACCAATGGTAATGGTGAAGTAATTTCGTGGTCGTCAGCCGGTAAAAAAGGGTTCAGAGGTTCTAAAAAGAACACTCCGTATGCCGCTCAGGTAGCTTCTGAAGAATGTTCCAAGACCGCGTATGATCTTGGGCTCAGAAAAGTAAAAGTATATGTGAAAGGTCCGGGTAATGGTCGCGAGTCTGCTATTCGCGCTATGAGCAGTGTGGGCATTCAGGTAAGTGAAATTGTTGACGTTACCCCACTACCGCACAACGGATGTCGTCCTGCAAAAAGAAGACGTGTATAATCTAATTAATTAAGACAGTAATGGCAAGATATATTGGACCAAAATCTAGAATTGCCCGAAAATTTGGTGAAGCAATTTTCGGACCTGATAAAGTGCTTGAAAAGAAAAATTACCCACCGGGAGTTCATGGTTTGGCAAGTCGCCGCCGTAAAAAATCGGAATACGGTACGCAATTAAAAGAAAAACAAAAAGCCAAATACATGTATGGTGTTTTGGAAAAACAATTTTCTAATTTGTTTAAAAAAGCATCAGCATCAAAAGGTGTAACCGGAGAAGTCCTTTTACAGTTGCTTGAAGCCCGTTTAGACAATGTTGTATTCCGTTTGGGAATTGCGCCAACCCGTGCTGCTGCACGCCAGTTGGTTTCTCACAAGCACATCGTAGTTAATGGCGAGGTTGTAAACATACCATCGTATCATTTACGTCCCGGCGAATCTGTTGGCGTTCGTGAAAAATCAAAATCACTCGAAGCTATCACAGCTTCTTTGAATTCACATCGTTACAATAAATTCGCATGGTTGGAATGGGATAGAACTCAGATGGCCGGTAAATTTTTGAACCGTCCGGAGAGAGTAGATATTCCTGAAAACATTAAAGAACAACTTATTGTAGAGTTGTATTCTAAATAATCAATTACTCAGTATTATGGCAATATTAGCGTTCCAGAAACCCGACAAAGTTATAATGGTTGAAACCGATGATAAGTACGGAAAATTTGAATTCCGTCCATTGGAACCAGGCTATGGTATTACAATTGGTAATGCCTTGCGTAGAATTCTTTTATCCTCTTTGGAAGGTTATGCAATCACAACTATCAAAATTGACAAAGTTGACCATGAATTTGCTACCATCAAAGGTGTGATGGAAGATGTTACCGAGATCATCCTTAACATGAAGCAAATCAGGTTTAAACGTGAAGTTGAAGATTCTGACAGCGAAAAGGTTTCAATCTCATTTTCAGGCCAGAATGTATTTACCGCCGGAGATATTAATAAATTTATGACCGGCTTCCGTGTTCTAAATCCAGAATTAGTTATTTGCCGGATGGAACCTGAAGTGAAATTGCAGATGGAACTTTCCATCAACAAAGGTCGCGGATATGTCCCAAGCGCTGAGAATAAGCCTATCGATGCTGAGTTTGGAGTTATACCGATTGATTCGATTTTCACACCTATTAAAAATGTGAAATATGCAATCGAAAATTATCGCGTTGAGCAAAAAACCGACTACGAAAAGCTGGTTTTTGAAATCACGACCGATGGTTCAATTCATCCAAAAGATGCATTGAAAGAAGCCGCAAAAATTCTGATTTACCACTTTATGCTATTTTCTGACGAAAAGATTACAATCGATTCGGATGAAAAATTCGCAAACGAAGAGTTTGATGAAGAAGTATTGCACATGCGCCAATTGTTGAAAACAAAATTGGTTGACATGGATCTTTCTGTTCGTGCATTGAATTGCCTTAAAGCTGCGGATGTTGAAACATTGGGCGAACTGGTTACCTATAACCGGAACGATTTGCTCAAATTCCGTAATTTTGGTAAAAAATCACTTACAGAACTTGATGACTTGTTGGTGAGTTTGAGTCTGACTTTCGGGATGGATATCAGTAAATATAAACTTGATAAGGAATAAGTAAAAATGAGACATAGTAAAAAATTCAACCATTTAGGTAGAACTAGCTCACACAGAAAAGCTATGTTGGCCAATATGGCTAATTCATTGATTTTTCATAAACGTATTGCAACGACTTTGGCTAAAGCCAAAGCATTAAGGGTATATGTTGAGCCACTTATCACAAAAGCAAAAGACGATTCAACTCATTCACGCAGAACTGTATTTGAATATCTTCAAAGTAAAACTGCCGTTTCTGTTTTGTTCAGAGATGTTGCAGAAAAAGTAGGCGATCGTCCGGGCGGTTATACCCGGATTCTGAAAACAGGAAACCGACTGGGTGACAATGCTGAAATGTGTATCATCGAATTGGTTGACTTTAACGAAAGCATGTTGGCTGCTAAAGAAGGCAAAGCTAAACCAGGCCGTTCACGTCGTGGAGGAAAGAAAAAACCTGCCGGTGTAACTGAAACTGCAAAAACTGCTGCCCCAAAAGAAACCAGTAAACCTGCTCCAGATGAAGAAGCTGCACTGGAATTACCAATTCGGGAATAAGAAATATATTCAATGAATAAAAAAAGGCTGATGGATAATCAGCCTTTTTTATTTCCCTTAATTCACTACCGGATAACCAGTTTGTATTGGCTACGGAAATAAGTACTGAAAAAGAACTAATTTTGGTAGTTCAAAAGTACTTTTAGATAACTCAACATACTGATTCGATTAAAAAACTAATAGATAAATATTTATGGCAGACGATAAGAAAATTATTTTCTCGATGTATCGGGTAAACAAAACCTTTCCACCACAAAAACAAGTTTTGAAAGATATTTCATTGTCATTTTACCTGGGTGCCAAAATTGGGATCATCGGGTTGAACGGATCTGGAAAATCTACCTTGCTTAAAATTATTGCAGGAATTGAAAGTTCCTATCAGGGTGAAGTTGTTTTTGCTCCCGGATATACCGTTGATTACCTCGAACAGGACCCTCAGCTTGACGAGTCGAAAACAGTTAAAGAGATTGTTCAGGAAGGTGTTCAGGAAATAGTAGATGTTTTGAAAGCTTTTGAGGACATAAACCTGAAATTTGGTGATCCCGAAGTTTATGAAAATCCGGACTTAATGGATAAAATGATTGCTGAGCAGGCTCTCCTTCAGGATAAAATTGACCATCTGGATGCATGGAACCTGGACGCTAAACTCGAACGTGCAATGGACACATTGCAGTGTCCTCCTGACGACCAGCTTGTTGGTGAGCTTTCAGGAGGCGAACGCCGTCGGGTAGCATTGTGCCGTCTGTTGCTGAAAGAACCTGATGTATTGTTGCTCGATGAGCCAACCAACCATTTGGACGCTGAATCGATTCAATGGCTTGAATTGCACCTTCAACAATACAAAGGAACCGTAATTTGTATAACTCACGACCGGTATTTTCTCGATCATGTGGCCGGATGGATTCTTGAACTCGATCGTGGTGAAGGAATTCCCTGGAAAGGAAATTATTCATCGTGGCTGGAGCAAAAAACCAAACGAATGGAGCAGGAAGAAAAACAAGTTTCCAAACGACGCAAAACCCTTGAACGTGAACTCGATTGGATCAGGATGTCGCCCAAAGCCCGTCAGGCAAAATCGAAAGCCCGTTTGGGAGCCTACGATCGTTTGGTAAATGAAGATGTGAAATCGAAGGAAGAAAAACTCGAAATATTTATCCCCAACGGACCTCGTTTGGGAGAGCGGGTTATTTCGGCTGAAGGTGTAGCCAAAGGTTACGGCGATCGCTTGTTGTTCGAAGACTTAAATTTCGTGTTGCCGCCTAACGGAATTGTGGGTGTAATTGGCCCAAATGGTGCAGGGAAAACGACCTTGTTTAAACTGATCATGGGTATGGAACAAGCCAATAAAGGGACTTTCGAAGTTGGCGAAACGGTGAAAATTGCATATGTTGACCAAACTCATAAGGCTATTGATCCGGAGAAAACGGTATTTCAGGTGATAACTGGAGGAAGTGATTTGATTTCGATAGGGGGCAAACAAATGAATGCCCGTGCCTATGTTTCCCGGTTTAATTTTGGAGGCGCCGATCAGGAAAAGAAATGCGGATATCTTTCGGGTGGCGAAAAAAACAGGCTACACTTGGCTTTGGCTTTGAAAGAAGAAGGAAATGTGCTGCTGCTCGATGAGCCTACCAACGATATTGACATCAATACTTTGCGTGCTTTGGAAGAAGGTTTGGATAACTTTGCAGGCTGTGCCGTTGTCATTTCGCACGACCGCTGGTTCCTCGACCGCATTGCAACACACATTCTAGCTTTTGAAGGCGATTCGAAAGTTGTGTTCTTCGAAGGTGGATTTACCGACTACGAAGAGAACCGCAAAAAACGCATGGGCGATGTTGGCCCGAAACGTGTTAAGTACAAGAAACTGGTAAAAGATTAGTCTGTTTTCAGATGCTTATATGTATCCGCCCCACTAAATACGACATTATATTTCACATGATCTGCGATACTTTTGGGGGTAAAAAAAGTTATGGACAAGAAAGAAAAGATGTTCTCGCTAGTTGATCAGTGGCGGAAATCAGGATTGACACGTAAAACGTTTGCCCAACAACACGGTATTCATACACCCTCGTTTGATTATTGGTGCAAAAAGCAATATAACGAAGTGTGTTCGAGGATGGGTCAACTACTATGGACGGTTCAGGTTGTCGGCATTGAACCCAATCTTTCAACTGCTTCGCAAACGCTTGGTCATGTGGGCACGAAAACGGCACAAGCGTTACAAAACGAATCTGAACAAGGCCTACGCTTGGCTGAAACGGGTTAAGAAACAATTCCCTATTTACCAATGGAGGTTAGGATTTTCATAATGAAACGATAACAAGGGCCGTGTGAAGCGAGAGTTTCAAGCACGGTTCCGTGAGAACGTGAGGGTGAAATTCCCTCGCGTGGCTCGACTATGCCACATGCTAAGGCGAAACCGCTTCGTAGAAAGATTTTTTATTTCGAATTTTCTGCTTCTTCGACGAAGGAAATTTGGTAATCCTGTTTAATGGGTTTCAAAAAAAGACAGACAAAACACCGAAAAATGAAATAGAGAAAGCAGAATGTTTAAAACGAAAATATTATGAAGACAAATCAAGAAAATAATCTTGTTTCCTGGGACGACCACTTGGATAAGAAATATGGGAAAATAGGTACTCCTTCAAGAGAAAAGTACGAAGAGGGGTTCGAAAACTTTAAAATCGGTGTACTTATTCAAGAGGCAAGGAAACAGCAAAACCTGACACAGGAAGAACTTGCATTAAAATGTGGGACAACAAAAAACTACATTTCAAGAATTGAGAACAATGCCAGCGACATCAGGCTTTCGACACTTATGAGAATAATTCGCGAGGGTCTTGGTGGACATCTTAAATTAAGTCTTGAAATTTAGGAAATAAAGCATAGCTTCTCTGTTCTTCCTTTTCACGTTCTACAAAAAGGACGAACCCAAAATATGTGGATGCGAAGATCCAGCAACTGAAATTAACTGGTTAAAAAATCTGATAGCAAAAGCAGAAACAGATGCCACCGGTCGTTACAAGGGGACAATCTATTTTGAAATAATTAACAATGAGCCTCTCATCTTAACCAATCAAGGGTTGCATGTGATAGGTTTTTATACTCCATGCCCGTCAGCTAAAGCAGACGGCAAAGAATAACATCGCATTTTTCAACAATCCCGCTATCCAAAGCACTATCCTTTGCCGTTCGCCTTTAGGCAACGGACATGAGAAATTCCACATCAAAAAAGCCGCTTCCCTTGCCGAAAAACGGCTTTTTATTTTTGAATGATCCGATGAACTTGAAGTCATCGGATCAGTTGGTGTTTTGTTCTTGCTCCCTCCCTTTCGGGGAGGGCTGGGGTGGGGCTTCTATTCGTGTGTGGCCAACAAAACCTCCAGAATTTTCTTTCCGGCAGCAGCTACGCTGGTCCCAGGACCGAAAATGCCAACCACACCGGCATCGTACGGGAATTGATAATCCTGAGTAGGAATAAATCCGGAATAATTGTATTTGATAATTTCATATCTTTGATTTCAAATCGGATACATCATGGAGCTAAAAATAAATCTCGAATTTAATCAGATACTTAAACTGATCCATCAACTTCCTCAAAAGGATATCGAACGGTTATCTGTTGTTTTGCAATCAGAAGTTACGGCAAGCAAATCTTCGGGCTCATTGCAAAAAATGATTCTGGATGCACCAACGTGGACAGACGCTGAACTACACGATTATAATGATGCCAGAGCTCATCTGAATCTTTTTAAACCTCATGCCCGTGGCTAAAGCCAGACGGCAAAGGATAACGCTCCGATTAACATATTTGCTCATTCAAATCACTATCCTTTGCCGTTTCACTTTAGTGAACGGACATGAATTTTTAACAATGCTCCATTCGACATCCCGAGGACTCGGGACTGCTCTGGGAGCGGCGCGTTGATGAACATTCGCCAACGGAGCCGTTGCCTGAGCGCGAAGTCGAAGGCAGAAGGCGGATGCAATAGGATTGTTAAGTAAAATTCAGTAATTTGGTAGGCAAAAACAAAACGATACATCATGGAAGCAGTTGTTGTCATAGGATGGATATTATTATCTCTCATCATCGCCTCTTATGGTCGCAAGAGAAAGATTGGTTACGGTGGAGCATTATTTGCTTGTCTATTATTAAGTCCGGTAATTGGTGGAATAATCATCGCTTTATCGGACAATGAATCTGATAACTTAAATAAGCTTAAAATATCCTATGATGCCGGTGTAATAGACAAAGAGGAATATCAAAAACGAGTTCGAAGCATTGCCCCAAGTAAAAAGGACATAGAAGAAGACAAAGAAAATATGCGTAACGGATGTTTGATAACAATCGGTCTGGCAATTGTTGGATATACAATTTATGCTTTAGTTAGTTGGTTAGAAAAACTATAGTTTCCTAAAATGTAAAATATGAATCCAGATGGCATAACAGCAGTTTTCACAACAGTCATTGCAGTTTTCACAATTGTTTATTCCATTTTTGCGTATAAATTGTTTCGTGAATCAAAGCTATCAAGAGAGTTCCATTTAGAAGCTCATATGATTGCTTATTTGGTAAATGCTGAAACATCGCCTGATATGGTAAGCTTAATAATAAGGAATATTGGTAACGGTATTGCTAGAAACTTACGATTCATGATAATACATGATATAGATTACCCCAATAATAGTAATCAACTTAAAGATATTGGCATTTTTAATAAAATCATGGATTTCTTTCCGCCAGATTATACGAACAAATACATTTTAATGAGTTTGTCTGAGAATTATGAGAAAAAGGCTAAAGATTACATTGAATTTGAATTAACTTATGATGATGCAATTACAAAGAATAAAAAACAAAACTTCAGGTTAGATTTCAAAGATATTGAAGGATTGGGGAAATTGACACCACCAGAAACTTATATTGGAATGATATCCTATAGACTTGAGAAAATCGAAAAGATATTGGAGAAAAGTAAATCAAAGCAATAATTCTAGATTCCAGAGAAAAAGCCGCTCCCTTTTCAGGAAAGCGGCTTTCGTATTTGGTACTAAAGAGTCGCGATTAATAAAGAAACCCAAACAGCCATAATGGGATTGTACTCTTGTACCCAACATCCAGATCATCCGCTACGATGAAACTTTCGGGAATACCGGTAATTTGCCTTTTTGATTTTCCTTTTCCTCCCACTTCAATGGTAAATTTCTCATCAATAAAGAAGTCGGCTCTTGCGCTTAACTCTACTTTGTGCTTTAATTTCAATTGATTGACAACAAACGATTCACGGATGCTGCCTTGGTTGGGCGTATCAGAATTCAGACAGTAAGCCAGATTTGGATGGTAAAGAAGTATTTTGTCAGGTTTGGAAAGCTTACCGTAAAAACTACTAGAACTGTAGATGGAATGAATGATTTCGGTGGCATTCAACAAGTTCAGATACGTTAGCAGTGTATTCCGGTTAAGGTCAAGTGATTCAGCCAATTTTTTGATGTTGGGCTGAAACGGAACACTGGCAGCGATAATGTGTAAAAGACGTTTGAATTTTTGGATGGTTTTCGTATCTGATCTGAGAATACCGGAAATTTCATTTTCGAGTATGTAATTCAGAGTATTATTGAGCTTTATTCCGTAAGTAGTTTCCGACTCTATAAAAAAAGGATAATATCCCAATTTCAGGTATTTGCTGAAATATTGCAGTGGTTTAAAACTATCAAGTAATTTTCCGGCTATGGCTTCATGATCGTAAAATATTTGATCAAGTGAGAATTTGGGAAACTCAGCTGATAAAGTTATCTGAAGATACTCGCGGAATGATAACCCAGGAACTGGATAGATCACTGCACGCCGACTTAAATCGGTCTCACCTCCCAAGATTTTCAACATTGATGAACCAGAAAATACCACATTTAACTCTGGGAGTAAATCGTAAATGTTTTTTAATTCAAGAGCCCATTGCGGATATTTGTGTATTTCATCAATATAAAGTCTTTTTCCTCCTTTTTTGACAAACATTTCTGCAAGGCTAAAAATACTTTCGATCGGTGCTGCCAGATTATCTGCAGTAATGTAAAGTGAATCACTTTTTGTTTGGGTTTTCTCTTTCAAATATTGAAGCATAATTGTTGTTTTCCCAACTCCTCGTGCCCCAATTAGGCCAATAAGTCGATCATTCCACTCAATTTCATCAATAAAATCTCTGCGGAATAAAATTTTAGTAGCCCTAACTAATTGTTCCTGAAATAAATATAGCTCTTCCATGTGTTTTGCTTATTGCATTAAGCAAATATATTAAAAAATTGGTTGATACAATAAACAATATTTTGAATAAAGCTCAATACTAGATTTTTAGATTCAAAAAAGCCGCCTCCCTTTTCAGGAAAGCGACTTTTTCTTGCTCCCTCCCTTTCGGGGAGGGCTGGGGTGGGGCTTCTATTCGTGTGTGGCCAACAAAACCTCCAGAATTTTCTTTCCGGCAGCGGCAACGTTGGTGCCAGGGCCAAAGATGGCAACCACTCCGGCATCGTACAGGAATTGATAATCCTGAGCAGGAATAACACCACCGGCAATCACCATGATGTCTTCGCGGCCCAGTTTTTTCAATTCGGCGATAACGGCCGGAACCAGGGTTTTGTGACCTGCCGCCAGTGACGAAACGCCCATCACATGCACGTCGTTTTCAACGGCTTGTTTGGCGGCTTCTTCCGGAGTCTGGAACAGCGGCCCCATGTCCACGTCGAAACCTAAGTCGGCATAACCGGTTGCAACTACTTTTGCACCGCGGTCGTGCCCGTCCTGACCCATTTTTGCGATCATGATACGAGGCTGGCGGCCTTCCAATTTGGCAAACTTTGTGGCCAGATCCTGCGCTTCCTTGAAGGTAGAATCGTTTTTACTTTCTGCTGAATACACGCCTGAAATAGTTCTGATGATTGCTTTATAACGTCCAACATGTTTTTCACATGCGTAAGAAATTTCGCCCAATGAAGCGCGTTTTTGAGCTGCTACGATGGCCAGTTCCAACAGGTTGCCTTCGCCTGTTCCAACGCATTTGCTGATAGCTTCCAGAGCTTCCTGACATTCGGTTTCGTTACGTTCGGCACGCAATTTATTCAATCTTTCGATCTGCGACAAACGAACGGCAGTATTGTCAATTTCGAGGATATCGATCGGGTCTTCTTTTTCGAGACGATATTTGTTCACCCCGATAATTCCTTGGGTACCGCTGTCGATGCGGCCCTGTGTGCGGGCAGCAGCTTCTTCGATGCGCATTTTCGGAACTCCGGTTTCAACGGCTTTCGACATACCTCCCAATTTTTCAACTTCTTCGATCAGCGCCCAGGCTTTTTCAACCAGTTCGTTGGTCAGTGATTCAACGTAGTACGAACCTGCCCATGGGTCAACCGCGCGGCAGATTTCAGTTTCCTGCTGAATGTAAAGCTGAGTGTTACGGGCGATACGTGCCGAGAAGTCGGTTGGCAAAGCAATCGCTTCGTCCAAAGCGTTGGTGTGCAAACTCTGAGTGTGACCCAAAGCTGCGGCCATTGCTTCGATAGCTGTACGGCCAATGTTGTTATATGGATCCTGCTCGGTCAGCGACCAGCCTGAAGTTTGGCAGTGCGTGCGCAAAGCCATTGATTTCGGGTTCTTCGGATTGAATTCTTTGACCATCTTGGCCCAGATCATACGTGCAGCGCGCATCTTGGCGATTTCCATGAAGTGGTTCATCCCGATAGCCCAGAAGAACGACAGACGTGGCGCAAAAGCGTCAATGTCGATTCCGGCTTTGATCCCTGTGCGCAGGTATTCCAGACCGTCGGCCAGGGTGTATGCCATTTCGATGTCGGCTGTTGCACCGGCTTCCTGCATGTGGTATCCGGAGATAGAAATCGAATTGAATTTTGGCATTTTCTGAGAAGTGAACTCAAAAATGTCAGCGATAATTTTCATCGAGAATTCTGGCGGATAGATGTACGTGTTACGCACCATAAATTCTTTCAGGATATCGTTCTGGATGGTTCCTGCAAGCTGGTCTAAAGTCGCGCCCTGTTCCAACGCAGTAACAATGTAGAAGGCCAGTACCGGAAGCACCGCGCCGTTCATGGTCATTGAAACCGACATTTTATCCAGCGGAATCTGGTCGAACAGGATTTTCATATCCAGGATCGAGTCGATGGCCACACCGGCCTTTCCAACGTCGCCAACCACACGTGGGTGATCGGAATCGTATCCACGGTGAGTTGCCAGGTCGAATGCTACCGAAAGGCCTTTCTGACCAGCAGCCAGATTACGGCGATAGAAAGCATTTGACTCTTCGGCAGTTGAGAAACCAGCGTACTGACGAACTGTCCAGGGTTGCATGGCGTACATTACTGAATAAGGTCCACGCAGGTAAGGAGCCAGGCCAGCAGCATAATGCAGGTGTTCCATTCCTTCCAGGTCCTCTTTTGTGTAAACCGGTTTCACTGGAATTTGTTCCGGAGTGATCCAGTTCTTTTCGATCTTATTTGCAGTATTCCACTCGGCTGTATTCGGCTGAGGAGCTGCTGTTTTGATGTTTATGTCTTTAAAATTTGGCTTCATGTTTTTTGAATATTTAGTATCAAGTATCAAGATTCAAGTATCAAGAAAAGGCATCAGGAGATTTTCAATTGTTGTCTGAAGCGAAAAATCATTCGTTGTATTTCCTGAATTTTAATCAGAAAATCATTGAGTTCCGTTTCAGAAATATAATTGAGATCAAAACATAAATAAAGCTGGGTTTCCACTTCGAATGCTGATCCATTGGCAATTGCCAAAAAGTGAGCAAATTCTTTTTCAGATTCCCGACCAGCACCTTCTGCAATGTTTGAAGGTATTGAAACTACAGCCCGACACAATTGGGAAGTAATCCCAAATTGTTCTTTTGCAGGGAATTTTGTTGCTAAAGCGTAAATACCTTTAACAATCTCTCTGCTTTTTTGCCATATTTTCAGATCCTTGTAATTGTGCATTTTGGAGTTGTCTTGATACTTGTGTCCTGATACTTGTGTCCGTTATTAAATTCCCAATGTTGACTGGTACGCTTTCAACTCTTCCAGCAGATTGCTCTTTACATTGATAAAGTTTAAAATACCCTTCGATTTGAGTTCGTCGGTACAAGCAGGAGCACCGGCAACCACGAATACGGCTTTTCCGGCAATCGCTTCGAAAGCGGCAGGGGCAAGCTCGGTGTATTCATCATCGGAGCTGCATAGAACCACGATTTGAGCACCAGCTTTCTGAGCAGCTTCCCAGCCTTCTTCAACAGTTTCGAAACCATTGTTGTCGAGCACATCGAAACCGGCAACAGCAAAGAAGTTGCAGGCAAATTGTGCACGGGCTTTGCGCATATTCAGGTTACCGATCGTCAACATGAAAGCCAGCGGACGTTTGCTGGTTTTGGCATAAACATCAGTTTTATATCGAAGTGCTTCAAAGGCCTGAGCACCACGATATGGCTTCAGTGTTTCAATTTCAGCACCTTCCAAAGTCAGGTCAACCGGAGCGAAAACTGAGGCGTCCATTTCCTGATCCAATTTTTCATTGAAATTCGGGAATTGATTGGTTCCGAGCAGGTTTTCACGGCGTGTTGCAATGTTCATATCGCGTTTGGCGGCCAGCTTATTAATTTCAGCCTGAATAAAACCATCGCGAAGTGCAGCCATAAAACCACCTTTTTCCTGAACTTCGAGGAATAGTTTCCATGCCTGATCGGCGATGGAGGCAGTCAGTTCTTCAATATAATAGGAGCCAGCTCCCGGATCGGCAATTTTATCGAAGTTCGATTCTTCCTTCAGCAATAATTGTTGGTTGCGTGCAATTCGGTCAGAAAATTCGGTGGAATCTTCATAGATCGCGTTAAGCGGAAGTATGGTCATCGACTCTACTCCGCCAAGTGAAGCGCTCATGGCTTCGGTTTGAGTGCGGAGAGCATTTACATAAGGATCGTAAACGGTTTTGTTCCAGCTTCCGGTTTCAGCATGAATCGTCATTTTACATGAACATTCGCATTCCGGATTGTAAGCTTTCACAATTTGAGCCCACAACAAACGGGCAGCACGCAGCTTGGCTATCTCGAGGAAATAGTTGGCGCTGATTGACAAATTGAATTTCATTTTTTTTGCAACAGCATCAACTTCCAGTCCGTTTGGTGAGCTGGTCGAACCATCGGTGAAAACAGTCAGGTATTCAGCGCCCTGAGCAAGTGAGTAAGCCAATTCCTGAACAATGGATGATCCGGCGTTTCCGAAGTTTTTGCCATTCACGGCCAGTATTTTGAATTTGGAAAGTTCGGCAGTTGACTGGATCATTTTGATCGCATTTTCAACTACATGTTCCTGGTTTTTTCTGAATTTGCCATAAAGGGCATACTTTCCGAACGGATCGTATTCAACAGAAGCACGGATGCTTTTCGTATCCCAACTGCCATGTTTCACAAAAGCGGTAAAAGCTTCAGCTACTTTACGCGAACAGCAATTGCCGGCAAAGTTCACTTCAACAGCGTTCAGACTGATGTCTTTAAGCAAAACAGCCAAATCGGCTTCCGATAATTCTGAAGCTTCACTAAATACGAAAGCCAACGAATCAACCCCTTTCATCAGATAAGACAGGGCTTTTTTGTTGGCTTCGGCCAAGTCCTTAACCTGAATGCACTGGCGGACCAGCCACTCATTGCTGTTCTTTTTGTTTCCTCTTACGAAAGGAAACTCACCGGGCAAACTGTTCAGGTAATCCAGTTTTTCCAGGTCTTCTTCCCGGTAGAAAGGCTGAACATCGATCCCTTCATTTGTTTTCCATACCAATCTCCGGTTGAAGTCGGCTCCTTTCAGGTCAGCAGTAACTTTGTCCATCCACTGCTGGGTGCTGACTGCTGGAAATTCATTAAAAAGTTTGTTGCATTTTTCTGCCATAATGTAACTGTTTATAACAATCGGGGCAAAATTAGTGCTTTTTAAACAGTTAGGATAACATTCGGGTTAGTTTTTAATCATTAGGTAACAATCGTATTACAATCCAGTTATTGAAATGTAACAGTAGCGTAAATAAATATTAATCGTTCTGTAACTATTAACCCATGGGTGTACGACAAAATTCCAAAATAATAGAAAAAAGGCTATACATTTGCAAATCAACTAAAAATACAAATAAGTATAACCTTTAACCCCTAAGGGTGGGGTGAATTAAAACAAACCAATTTCAATTTTTAATTCCCCCCATTTAATTTTGAAACACCATGTTTCTCTTTGCTAACAGTGAGTTGCACAGGTTATTTTTTCCCCACACTTCGATATCTTTTACTTTACAATTAGA
>JANONW010000081.1:0-2498 GCA_031421065.1 Prolixibacteraceae bacterium | reverse complement strand
CACGCGATCTGGATCGAGGAACCGGCCACCGTCCTCGTGTCGTCCGCTGAGGAGGGCGGCGAGGACGTGCGGATCGACGGCCGGGGAGCACTGGCCTACCTGGAGCGGGCGATCGTCTACCCGCCGGTCTGGCCGGTTGCCGCGGCGTCCATCGTCGCCTGGGCCTCGGCCGACAACGGGAGCACCGGGACGACCTCGCTCGCGGTCCCGATGCCGGCCGGGCGCGCGGCAGGCGACGTGGTGCTGCTCTCGGTCCTGTGCGTCGGCGCCGCACCCTCCACGCCCGTCGGCTGGACGCGCATCCGCAACGTCACCGAGGGCACCCTCCGCATGGCGGTCTTTCGTGCCCGGCTGATCGCGGGCAGCCCGGCAACCGTCACGTTCTTCTGGTCCGTGGCGACACAGGCCACGGGCGCCGCGGTCGCGCTGCGCAACGCCTCGGCCGATGACACCGCGTGGGGCATCAGCGACGCCACGGGCTCGGGCCCCGCGATCAAGCTCCCATCCGTCTCAGTCGGTCTCGTGGACGGTGTCCTCGTCGCGCTCGCGGGCTCCGCATCCTCGACCGCGATCGCACCCGGTGCCGGGCTCACCGAGGGCGTGGACCGGGCGGCGACCGGCCGGACGCTCGAGGGCGCGCACCTCGTGGGGCCGCCCATCGGCGACACGGGCGACCTGACCGCCACCGCCGGATCGGCGGCGGGCTGGATCGGGATGCAGGTCCTCGTCCCCTCCACCGCCTCGGCAGACGCCGTGTTCAGCGGCGCGACGTTCGGCTCGGTTCTCGTGACGCTCATCGACGAGGCGAAGGCCCGCGGCGGGATGCCGCACCTCACCTACGATTTCACGGCCGCCGTCGACTCGCACGGCCAGCCGTGGCCCGACACCCACGAGCTGTCATTCCACGTCGGCACCACGCTGCTCGAAGTCTGGCGCCACCTCGTGACCCTCGGCCTCGAAGGCGGGATGACGCCCGAGCTGCGGTTGCAGGCGTTCGTGGATGCTTCCCGGCGGTTCGAGGCCAGCGTGATCCTGCGCAAGGGCCATCACCTCGCGGGCGACGTCATCGACACGGCGCACGCCTCGGGACTGCGGACCCGGACGCTGGTGGAGGGCGCGGGCGGGCGCGTGGTGGAGATCACCGATCCGCCAGCCGAGGCTGTCTCGGGTATCGGGCGACGCGAGGGGTACCTCTCGCTGTCCACCTCCGACAACCCGACGACCCTCCAGCGGGCGGGCGAGGTCATGCTGGAGTCGTCCGCGGCAGAGGACCAGGCGCGCTCTGTGAAGGTCGAGCACGGGCGAGCGGCCGAGGGCCACTACGCGCCGTGGGTTGATTTCAGGGAGGGTGACTGGATCGGCCTTGATGCCGAGGGCTCGGGCGGCCTGCCCGTGGCGCAGCGCGTCGTCTCGATCACGCTTGAGGAGACGGAGGCCGGGGATTTCGGGGTCGAGCTGGAGTTGAACAGCGTCGAGATGGACGCCTTCCTGCGGCTCCAGCGGCGCCTCGATGCCCTGTCGCGCGACACGACCGCCTCGGGCTCCGGGGGCTCGGGTGGCGGTGGGACGTCGGCTGCGTCAGGGCGCGTGGCATCGGTCTCGACCGACACACCGGGCTACCTCTTTGACAAGCTGGTGACCAACGGCACGATCACGAAGTCCCTCGTCGGTGAGCCGGGATCGCAGCGCGTGCAGCTCACCGGGATCACGCTCCCTATTCCCAACGTCGAGTTTCTCGGCGATCTCTGTCTTGGCCTCCCCGAGCTATAGGAGCCCCCATGCCTGAACCGCTTGGCCCGATCAACGGGCAGAACCGCGTCGTAGAGGGGCTGGTCGCCCCCAATGGCACCCCGGGCTACAAGAAGGGAGCCAACCCACAAGCGATCACCGGGAGCGCCTATCAGGCGCTCGACACCGTGATCTCCGGCACGGTCGCCGTCTCCAATCTTCCGGTCACGCAGCCCGTTTCGGCGGCGGCCCTGCCTCTCCCCACCGGTGCTGCCACGGATGCGCTGCAGGGTGCCCTCATCGAAGCGGCACCCGCCACCGACACGGCCTCCTCGGGCCTCAACGGCCGGCTCCAGCGGATCGCACAGCGGGTCACGTCGCTGATCGCGTTGCTGCCTGCCTCGATCGGGGCGAAGGCAGGCACCGGGTCGCTGTCGGTCGTGCCTGCGACGGATGCCACGTTTGCCGTCACGCAGCGTGGGATTACGGGCTGCATCCTCCAGAGCGTCACCACGGTCGGCGCGACGGCCGTCCTAGTGCCCGCCGTCGCCCTCGCCGGACGCGCGACGATGCTTGTCCAGAACGTCGGGGCCACCACGATCTACCTTGGGGCATCCACCGTCACGGCGGGTACCACGGCCACAGGCGGGGTGCAACTGCTCGGCGGTCAATCGGTCCCGATCGATCTTGCGGCGGCGGTCATCCTCTACGCGATCTCGTCCGCCGCGGGCGGGCTGGTGGCTTGCATGGAGATTGCAGCATGAGCGGCA
>JANONW010000080.1:0-1665 GCA_031421065.1 Prolixibacteraceae bacterium | reverse complement strand
CTGAGCATCCCGACCAAAGGCTCAACAGCGATCAATTCTGCAGCGTTTGAAGCCGCTTTCAAGGCGCAGCCTAAGCCGATTATTGGGAATGTTGCTGGCAACATGCCAACCAGCCGGGCGCTGATTGACGGCAATGCGCTGAAATTTGAACTGCAAGGCTTGCCAGCGGAATTACGCGGAAAAACGCTAGATTTTTACCCTGAAACGGCAGAAGTCCTAGACAACAGCGCAATCAACAGTGGCACTAGCCCGCAAGAGTGGCAGGGCGTGGTCTGGCGCATCAGCTTGCCGCTGTCCAGCCAGCGCAGTCAAAGCCCTGAAATCATGCCTGTGGTGCTGAAATCAGGCGACCTAGCTTGGCGTGCCGAGGTGGCCGTACAAGGCGTTTGGCCCAAAGTCGCTGCTGCAGCCACGGTGTCACCTGGTTTGGCGGCTGCTTTGGCAGAAAACAAAACTGCGGTGCAAAACGCCAATTTAACGGCTGCGCCTATCAATTTAACGCTGTTTGCCGCTTTGCTGGGTGGGCTGCTGGGTGGTTTGATTTTGAATTTGATGCCCTGCGTCTTCCCCGTATTGGCACTCAAAGTAGCCAGCTTCACCAAGCACGCCAGCGACACGCAAGCGCACAGACGCAGCGGCTTGGCCTATTTTGCCGGTGTGGTGCTGTCGTTTGTAGCGCTGGGCGCTTTGTTTTTGGCGCTGCGGGCTGCGGGTGAGCAGTTGGGCTGGGGCTTTCAGCTGCAAAACCCGCTTGTGGTGGCGGGTTTGGCCGTGCTGTTCACGGTGTTGGGCATGAATCTGGCTGGCTTGTTTGAATTTGGTAGCGTGCTGCCGTCCAGCGTCGCCGCCGCGCGGGCGAAGAATCCCACGGTAGATTCGTTTTTGTCAGGCGTATTGGCCGTGGCGGTGGCATCGCCCTGCACCGCGCCGTTTATGGGCGCATCGCTGGGGTTTGCGCTGGGTTTGCCTGCGTGGGAAGCGTTGTTGATTTTTGCCGCTATCGGTGTCGGCATGGCTTTGCCGTATGTGGCGGCCAGTTTTATTCCCGCCGTGGCGCGTGCTTTACCCAAGCCCGGTGCGTGGATGGACACGTTTAAAAAGTTCATGGCTTTCCCCATGTTTGCCACCGTGGTTTGGCTGGTGTGGGTGCTGGGGCAGCAAAGCGGCATTGATGGTGCCGGCGCACTCTTGGCGATTTTGCTGATGCTGTGCATGATGCTGTGGGCGCTGGGCTTGCACGGCAGGTCAAAGTTTTATTTCGCTATTATTTCAGTAGCAGTTTTGGCATATATCACGCCGGCTATAGGTATAAATATCATCAAAAATGCAGATATTCCAGCCGCTTCAGCCCAACCCGGTGAAATAACGGGTGAACGCTGGCAGGCGTGGGAGCCGGGGCGGGTCGATCAGCTCCTGGCCAAAGGGCAGCCCGTATTCGTCGATTTCACCGCCGCTTGGTGCGTGACTTGCCAATTCAACAAAAAATCCACGCTGTCCAAGCCGGAATTGCTCGCCGAGTTTGATGCCAAAAAAGTGCAATTGCTACGCGCCGACTGGACGCGGCGCGACCCCGCCATAGGCGCTGCGTTACGCGACTTGGGCCGCAGCGGCGTGCCCGTTTATGTGCTCTACGCCCCCGGCAAAGCGCCGCAGGTGTTGTCTGAA
>JANONW010000079.1:0-1698 GCA_031421065.1 Prolixibacteraceae bacterium | reverse complement strand
ATCCGAGTCTGCCAGCCCGGACCCGTTGCTTTCCACCTGTCGATCACATCAGCTGGCAGCCTGATGGAAAGTAGCCTCCGCGGATTCTCGGCGAGTGGGCGCCCTCCCCGCTTCACTTCAGCGCGAGCAAGCATGTCTTCGCTCAGCTCCGGAAGCTCGGCGTATTCACCCTCTTTCACCACATGTGCATCGACCCGAGCGAGGTCAGACTTCAAGGAGCGGCGCGATGCGGGACCTTTCACGTTCATTGGCTTTCCTCATACTGAATACGTGACGTTCCGCGCCACGCGGCGTGTATCCGACGACCACCATCCGCCCGGCCAATGTGCCGAAGCAAATGATCCGCTTTTCACCGTAGTCCTTGCGGATGTCTTCGATCTCTAGGGTGACTCCCTCAAAAACCAATTCGGCATCCGCGAAGTCCAGACCTCGTTCAGCCAAGGCCTTGTCGCGCTTGACCGGATCGAAGGTGATGGGCATCAGGTTAATGTAGCTACAAAAACCAACTGACGCAACCCGCCTTTGGGGAAATTTAACGCCGCCGCTAAACGGCGACCCGCTTGCGGGGCGTCCGATTTGAGCGGCTTGTTGGCCACCTGCGTCCCCCTACGCGACATTAAGTTCTTCGCGAAGCACTTTCCGCAGCTTGGCAACGGTCAACGGCTCATCGTCCTTCCTCTTTGTCTTGGAGTCCCCCATTGATGCCCGCAAGGCGGTATTGATCATGGTCTGATATCCGGCGCCCAATGACTCGGCACGGACACGAAAGAACTCAATGACATCGTCATCCAGCATGATTGTGATGCGAGTCTTCCCTGACGCGGGCAAAACCGCACCCCGCCTTCCTTGGCTGAAATCGTATTCCTTACGCATGATATTGCTCCGTTTCTCCCCGGCTGGCCTTACGCGCGGAAATGACCCGGGTTCGGTCTTCGCGCGGCGTGTGGACGACGACAATCACTCGACCCAAGGCATCCATGCCCAGACTGACAAAGCGTTGTTCGCGCTCCGAATCTGGATCTTCGATCGTGACCGCCAGCGGATCGCGTAGCGCTTGCTCCGCGTGGGCAAAGCTGACGCGATGCTTACGCAGGTTGGTTTGCGCCTTGACTGGATCAAATTCGATGTCCACACCCACATTATGCATATATGATGCATATAGTCAATCCGCTGCGCGGTAGGGCGGGCTTTCAGGTGGTTAACGTAGAAGTCACCGGCGCTGCGCGGCTTTATCGCGCAGCGTCCGTGTGGACTGCCGGGTTGGGCGGCACAAGGTCGGCTATTCAAGTACAAGCACCAAGCGCTTGCCGAGCGCCGCTGCCGCTCGATCGAGCGTCTTCAGCGATGGCCAATGCGCTGGATCTTCAAGCCGTTTCGCAGCCGGCCAAGACGTTTCCAGCGCGCGCGCAAGTTCCGACAAGCTTCGCTCGCCACGCGCCAGACGAAGAAGCATGGCTGCCTGAGTCTTGGCGTCGGGTGCGATGTAGTACGCGCCCTTGACCTTCTGGCTTGGGGCAGGAACGTCCTTCGCTTCATCCAGGCGCCACGCCAGCATGGCGGACAAGACTTCGCCTGCATTGAAGAGGGCTTCTTCCTTGGTTTGACCTTCCGTGAAGGTATCCGGCAAATCAACGAACTGAACGAGAAAGCTCCCGTCACTTTGCGATTCAACGGTGGCAGGGTAACGAATTTCCATGG
>JANONW010000078.1:0-53156 GCA_031421065.1 Prolixibacteraceae bacterium | reverse complement strand
CGTTTGTTCACAAAGAGGGCTGAACCGTCCAAGCTGCAAGAAATTAATCCTACCTTTGATACTCAAAATATGCCAAAGAACACTAACGATAAAGTCTTTACGAGATTTATTCAACACATCGAAAACCTTGTTTTCTAATATACTGATAATTAGATGTTTGACTGAATTACTGACCTTAGGAATCATAAATAAAAAGAATTACGGAATAATCTTTTAAATTACTGATTTATAAGGTCTTATCCAAATTATATCACTATTATTTTTCGTTTATTTTATTGACAATCAAATATTTACACTAAAATTTACCGAACCATTATATAATTGACTTTGCCATTAATACAATAATGGCAGATGACCAAATTGAATATTCGGAAATTAAGTTTTTTAAAGTAATAAGACACAATCTCAAAATTAGTGATGAAAAGATTTTAGAGGTATATCCGGACATCGAACAATTTTTAGAGGAGGACATCATCACAGAATCTTATTTAGAGAAAATCTCTAAACAATACTTAGAAATGGCCGAATTAACTCAATTTGAGTTAATCACATCGCATGACAACGGCTCTCCTGATAACTTGACTAAGAGATGAATAACGCAATCGAAATAGTTTTAACAATTTTCATAAAGCCCAAATCCAATAAAATTTAATCACCCTATTATCTTGTCCCAAATATTTGCTAAATTTGGGACGAAATCAAACAAATGGAAAGACCAATAGTAGAAAATAAGATCGCCGAAGTGCTGAAATCGTTCCCAAAAGGAAGTGTTCTTTTTGTGGATGATTTTTTGGATTATGGTAATCCTGAGAGTGTCAAAAAATCATTACTTAGGTTAAAAGAAAAGGAAATTTTAGTTCGTTTGGCTCACGGCATCTATTTATACCCAAAAGTTGATACAGAACTTGGTATTTTATTCCCATCAACAGAAGAAATAGCAACAGCAATAGCAAGACGAGACAGAGCAAGAATAGTCCCAACAGGAGTTCAGGCATTGAATAAATTGGGCTTATCAACCCAAGTCCCTATGAAAGTGGTTTATTTGACCGATGGAGCTGCAAGAAGTATTAAAGTTGGAAAACGAACCATCACATTAAAAAAAACAAGTCCTAAAAATTTGCTGGCACAAGGTGAAATCAGCAGTTTGGTTATTCAGGCACTCAAAACTATTGGGCAGTCTAAAGTAGATGATGAAACGATAAAAAAAATTCAAAACATTCTCAAAAATGAGAAAACAGAAAACATATTGAATGATGCCAAACTCGCACCAGCTTGGATAAACAAATTATTAACACAAACCATTAAATGAACACCAATTGGCTAACACTATCAAAAGAAAGAAGAATTGAAATTCTTAATCAGACAACTGAATTAACCGGTTTGCCAGCGATAGCTATTGAAAAGGATTGGTGGGTAACATTGGCGTTGAATGCCTCCTTCTCTTTGCCATACAGTGAAAATATAGTTTTCAAAGGTGGAACTTCTTTAAGCAAAGGTTGGAATTTAATAGAAAGATTTTCGGAAGATATTGACTTGGCAATTGACAGAAAGTTTTTTGGATTTGAAGGAGACATTAGTAAAGCCCAAATCAGGAAGCTTAGAAAACAATCTTGTGAATTTATTTCAACTACTTTTCTTGCTGATTTAACGAATAAATTAGCGGAATGGAAAGCAATAAACGAGTGCAAACTAATTGCACAACCAGTAAATGATTCAGACAAAGATCCTCAAGTAATTGAAATTCATTACAATTCAGTTGTTGATACATCAGAATATTTGCCCCAAAGAGTTCTGATTGAAGTCAGTTCCCGTTCATTGATGGAGCCGTCCGAAATTCGAGAAATCAACTCGATTTTAAGTTCCAGTTTTCCTAAACTAAGTTCCGCAACAGAGCCTTTTGCAATATCGACTGTTCTTCCTCAAAGGACATTCTTGGAAAAAGTATTTCTGCTTCACGAAGAATTTTCACAAGAAATTGATAAAATCCGTATAGAGAGACTTTCAAGACATCTGTATGACTTAGAAAAATTGATGGATACTGAACATAGTACTGAAGCATTGAACAATATTGAACTTTACAACAGCATTGTTGCACATAGGGAAAAATTCAATCCTTTGAGAGGACTTGATTACACTAATCACGCACCAAATAAAATCAGGATCATTCCACCCGACAGCATCATAAAAGACTATGAAAAGGATTATGAAGCAATGACCAACTTTATGGTTTACGGAGAAGCTTTAGCTTTTGAAGAATTGAAAAGAAGAATTTCAGAATTACAAGCGAGAATAAATGGAATTGTCCAACCCTAAAAGCAAGCACATTTGCAATTCGCACAAGCCAACGCAAAGACCAAAAATTGCAAAAAAGCTTGCTTTGCCAACGCACGGACAGAAAGACAATGCAGCAAAAATGAAAGGAAAATAACGAAAAAAATGAACAACGAAACGTTAATCGAGTAGACGGCTCCGCCAGTAATTAGCTGACGGGGAGAGCCTCTCACACCACCGTAGTGCGACAAGAAGTCGCTTATAATAACTGTTTAACATTTATTGAATGATTAAACCTTGTGTTCCATCACAAGTAGCCTACGGACACGTGCATGCCAGGTAACTGGTTAGCTACTGCAATCTGATGGCCGGATTACTAAAGTAATCTTTAGAGTGCTTGAGCCGTATGAAAGGAAACTTTCATGTACGGTTCTTAGAGGGGAAAGGGAGAGCAATCTCCCCGACCTACTCGACCCCACATTTCCTTATCCGCTATAAATAATGGGGGTATATTGCCTATAATGGGGGCATATTCTTTACTCTTTTTCGCATTCTGGCGAAGTTGTAAATTTGGGGCTTGCTTGAGGGATATTATTATTATTTTTGAGCAAATTGATCCATTCTAAAACAGGGATATGCATAAAGTAAATGATTTTTTGTTGTTGATCGATGGTTATATGGGTAGTTCCCAGTGGTTTGTGTATCTCCTTCTTGGAACTGGACTGTTCTTCACTATTTATCTGAAATTTCCTCAGTTCAGGTATCTCAAACATTCAATAAGAATTGTTCGTGGAAAATTTGACCGCGAGGGTGATGTGGGCGATATTTCTCATTTTCAGGCATTGGCCACCGCCCTGTCAGGTACGGTTGGAACCGGAAATATTGCGGGAGTAGCACTTGCAATTCATTTGGGCGGTCCTGCCGCTTTGTTTTGGATGTTGATGACTGCCGTAATCGGGATGACCACCAAATTTGTGGAAGTGACCTTGTCGCATAAATACCGCGAAATAGCTGAAGATGGTACCGTTTCAGGAGGCCCGATGTATTATATGAAGAACCGGCTAAACATGAAATGGCTGGCGGTCATATTTGCAGTTGCCACTGTACTTTCTTCTTTTGGAACTGGTAGTTTGCCTCAGATCAACAGTATTGCCAGTTCTGCTTTTTCAACTTTCGGAATAGCACCTATTATTACAGGGGCTGTTTTGTCGGTCATATTGGCCTTTGTGATTATCGGTGGAATCAAACGGATAGCAAAAATTACCGAAATGCTCGTGCCGATAATGGCTATTATTTACTTTGTTGGTTCGATAGGTGTAATAGGCTACAATTATGAAAATATTATTCCTTCCCTGATTTCAATCATCAGCGATGTTTTTACAGGTACTGCCGCAGTTGGCGGTTTTCTGGGTGCCAGCTTTGCTTTCGCATTTAACCGTGGAGTCAACAGAGGTTTGTTTTCGAACGAGGCAGGACAAGGATCAGCCCCTATTGCACATGCTTCAGCCCGGGCACACGAGCCGGTTTCGGAAGGTTTGGTCGCTTTGCTCGAACCGTTTATCGATACCATCATTATTTGTATGCTGACTGGATTAGTGGTTTTATCATCTGGTGTCTGGAGCCAGAAGTTTGATAATCAGTTTCAGTATGCTGATCTGCAAATCCTGAAGGGAAGCTATAACGATCAAACTCCTGAAGGAGTAAAAACCTTGTATGATTATTTTGCAGGTAAAAAGGATGCCGATTTATTTTCAGGAAAACTCAATGTAACCCATGGGCAGATTACAAACCAGGTAACCGTTATGCACGCCCGTTCACTGGCAGAAAATGTATTGGTTTCGAAGGCTGGTTTAAAGCTTAACGGCGAATTAAACGTGCTGAACGGAAGAGTGACAGATACGGAACAGGTTATTTTCAGCGGAAAGTCGCTTATTCATAGTGCTCCATTAACAACTGAAGCCTTTACAAAAAGCTGGCTTGGCGGTTACGGGCGATACATCGTTTCTATTGGGATTTTGTTATTTGCTTTTTCCACAGCTATTTCATGGTCATATTATGGCGGACGGGCCATCATATTTCTGTTTGGCGTAAAAGGCGATATTTATTTCCGGATCGTATATGTAATCGGGTTTTTCCTCGCTTCCTTTACCGATACTACCATTATTTGGACGCTATCAGGAATAACAATTGCATTGATGACCATTCCCAACCTTTTTGGAATATTAATGCTCCACAAAGAAATGAAATCCGAAGTCGGTCTTTTCTGGAAAGAATGGGCTGTCAGGTTTCCCGGCGAGAAAATCCCCAAAGACTAAGAAATTACATGTTCAATGTTACGTACTTGAGATTTGGAACTTGAAACTAGGATTTCCTTCGTACTTTTGCACCCGTAATAAAATGGTATGGAACTGGTATATCCTGAAACTTTTGAAGTTAAGATAGGTTTTGACAAAATTCGCGAGTTACTGAAAGGCCGCTGCCTTAGTGATTTGGGAAAAGAATTGGTGGATGAGATCCGTTTTGTCAGCGATTTCGACCGGCTGAAAGAAGATCTTTCGCTTGTGAACGAGTTTGTGTTCATTCTCCGCGAAATGGAGAATTTCCCTACCAGTTATTATTTTGACCTTCGCGAATCGCTTGCAAAAATAAGGGTTGAAGGACGTTTCCTTGAAGTTCAGGAATTATTTGACCTGAAACGTTCACTTGAAACGATTTCAGGAATAGTAAGGTTTCTGAAACAAACCAAAGACAAACAATTCCCATGCCTGAAACGCCTGTTGTCAAATGTTCAGGTTTATCCTTATGTGATTGAACGGATTGATGCCATCCTGAACAAATACGGAAAAATAAAGGACAATGCTTCCCCCGAATTGGCACGCATCCGTAAGGAATTGATAAGCAAACAATCAGGTGTTTCGAAACGCTTGCATGCCATCCTGAAAAAAGCGCAGGACGATGGTTTGGTGGAAGAGGATGCATCGGTTGCCATTCGCGATGGACGTGCGGTTATTCCTGTTGCCTCAGCTTTTAAGCGCAAGCTGAACGGAATTGTACATGATGAATCATCAACCGGAAAAACATCGTACATCGAACCGGCCGAAGTAGTTGAGCTGAACAATCAGATACGTGAACTGGAATATGCCGAAATGCGCGAAATTGTTCGTGTCCTGACAATTTTTTCCAACGATATCCGTCCGTATTTGCCAGATTTGTTGCTGGCTTATGAGTTTCTCGGTAAAATTGATTTTATCCGGGCCAAAGCCATTTATGCCAATGATATTAACGGCATCAAACCATACATTGAAAATAAATGCCAACTGGAGTGGGAGGGTGCTGTCCACCCGTTACTGATGCTGGCATTGCGCCGCGAAAACCGGAAAGTGGTTCCGCTCAATATTACGCTTACACCAAAAAAACATATTTTACTCATTTCGGGACCCAACGCTGGCGGAAAATCTGTTTGCCTGAAAACGGTTGGTTTGCTGCAATACATGTTGCAGTGCGGTTTACTGATTCCGGTGAAAGAAAATAGTGTGACCGGCATTTTTGAGAAGTTATTTATCGATATAGGCGATGAACAATCCATTGAAAATGACTTAAGTACCTACAGTTCGCATTTGATGAACATGAAATTTTTTCTGAAAAATTCGAATGAAAAAACTTTGGTTTTGATCGATGAATTCGGAACAGGAACAGAACCCATGCTGGGCGGTGCAATTGCCGAATCTATTCTGGCACAGCTGGATCAGATGAAAACCTTTGGCGTGATCACCACTCATTACACAAACCTGAAACACTTTGCATCGTCAGCCGAGGGGATTGAAAATGCTGCCATGATGTACGATTCGGCCCTGATGGAACCCTTGTTCCAGCTCGATATTGGCAAGCCTGGCAGTTCGTTTGCCTTCGAAATTGCACGGAAAATTGGACTTCCTGAAAATATCCTTCAGGCAGCCACCGAAAAAATTGGAGTTGGCCACATCAATTTTGACAAACATTTGCGCGACATTGTGCGCGATAAACGTTACTGGGAAACCAAAAGGCAGAAAATAAGGAAAGTGGAGAAATCGCTCGACGAACTGGCCGAAAAATATGAAACAGATTTGGGTCAGCTTGAAAAACAACGGAAAGAAATTCTGCTGAAAGCCCGGCATGATGCCGAACAGATATTGGCTGAAGCCAACAAACGGATCGAAAACACTATTTTTGAAATTCGTGAAAATCAGGCTGACAAAGAAAAGACCAAATTGATTAGGGCCAATCTGACTGAATTTAAACAAAAGGTTCAGGAAAGCACTTCAGCTCCTGATGAATTCATTGATCAAAAGATACAGAAGCTGAAGGAAAAGGAATCGCGCCGGAATGAAAAACGGGCTGTCAGGAAAGAACCTGTTGCGAAAGAAATTTTACCTGAACCCGAAGTCTGGAAAATTGGAGACAAGGTTTTAATGACCGGAAACCAAAATATAGGTGAAATTTTGGAATTGAATGATAAAAATGCAGTGGTTGCTTTTGGTCACATCCGTACTTCGGTGAGCCGCGAAAAACTTAAGTTAATTACCAATAATGAAGCAAAAAAGATACAACGAACTTATAATCAGACTTTGCCTAATATCAACAAAGGATTGAGCGAAAAGCGGCTTAATTTCAAAACCGAAATTGATGTTCGCGGACAACGGGGCGAAGAAGCTGTACAGACCATTCTGGCTTTTATTGACGATGCCATCATGCTTGATTTCAGTGAACTGAGGATATTACATGGCAAAGGAAACGGTATCCTGAAAGAAATGATCAGGAACTATTTAAAGTCGGAACCAATTGTCAAATCAGTCCGCGATGAACATGTACAATTTGGGGGGGCAGGAATTACGGTGGTTGAACTTGGGAGGTGATCAGTATTCAGTGGTCAGTCGCAGTTACCAGTTCAAAGGGATGCAGCTGTGTATATTGAGCTTGTCGAAATGATTGTGGTTAAAATTTTCATTGATTAAAATAAATTCCAGATAAACGATGATTAACGAAAAATTAGATATTCAATTGCTGAACGCATTGAAGGAAAACGGATTTACCGAATCAACCAAATTGGAGCAAATTTGTATTCCCCGCATTAAAAGTGGGCACGACCTGATGTGCATTGCCGGAAAAGGCGCAGGCAAAACGGTTACCATCGTTGTGAGCGTGCTTCATCGCCTGAAAGCCTCATTAAATGATGTTCCGAGGGCGGTCGTTGTGGTTCCAAACAAGGACATCGCCATGGAAATGAAAGCCGAATTTGAACGGTTGGGCGAATACACCGATCTCCGGGTTAACACGGCCTGCGACAATGAAAAAATTGATGACCAGAAAGACAAGGTCTACATGGGATCGGATGTTGTGATTGGAACTCCAAAAAGGTTGAACCTATTGTATTCCTTGTATGCATTGAACCTCGGTGCGGTTAAAATATTTGCCATTGATGATGCCGAATCGGTAATAAAAAGTATCAATTACCTGCAAATAGACCGGCTTTCGGAAAGCATGCCCAAAGCGCAAAAAATTGTTTTCGCCGGAGAATTAACTGAGTGGCTTGAGCGCTTTTCCAACGAATTCATGAACATTCAGGAAGTAATTGAAATTGAGGAAAGTGAAGATGAGGTAGAACCTTATGAAGAGTAAAACGTTCATAGACTTTCAATTTTTTCAATTTTTATTTTGAGACATGCGCTTCACTTTTTTGATTTTTTTTAGCATTGTTATTCTGATTTACCTTTCATCAAACTATTATCTTTTTGTCCGTGGACTTCAGGTTTTTTCGCTGAACCTGTCAATGAAAAGGACTTATATTTTCATTTTCTGGACTTTGGTGCCCTTATTCTTTGTCGGATCTATTCTTGAACGAACCTTTTCATCGGCTTTTAGTGAATGGGTTTACCGGATAGGTGCATTCTGGTTGGCTTTCATGCTGTATTTTACAATTGCTTCTGTGCTAATTGATCTAGTCCGGATTTTCAATTATTTCTTTCATTTTATGCCCACATTTTCTGCAATCATAAAGTTACGGCTTGGGCTGGTTGTCGTTTCACTGGTTTCAATTATCGTAATCGCCGGACATATCAATGCATTGTGGATCAATGTTAAAGAAATTCCATTGACCATTCATAAAAAAGTATCAGGCTCTCCGGAAGTTAAAATTCTATTGGCCTCGGATATTCATTTGGGGGCTTTGATCGGCGAACGGAGGGAGAAGCGTTTGCTGGATATAATCCGCGAACAAAAACCTGATATGGTTTTGCTCGCCGGAGATTTAATCGATGGCGAAATTGCCCCGGTCCTGCGTAAAAATCTGGGAAGGCATATTCAGGAAATCAGCGCTCCTCTTGGTGTTTACGCAATTTCAGGAAATCATGAATACATTGGTGGAATTGACAGGACTTTACCTTACCTGAAAAGTATAAATATTAAGATGTTGCTCGACGAAAAAATCACTTTGCCAAATGGCATACAGTTAGTTGGACGAAATGATATTTCAGTGGGAAAAGGGGCAAACTCCCGAAAATCTCTTGCTGAACTAACATCAGGTTTGGATTTAACTAAACCGGTGATCGTATTGAACCACCAACCCTATAATTTGCCTGAGGCTGTTGATGCTAAAGTTGACCTTCACCTTTCAGGTCATACCCACAACGGACAACTTTGGCCTTTTAATTACCTGATAAAGAGTATCTTTGAACTGAGCTGGGGGTATTTGAAAAATGGCGATACCCATTTTTATGTGTCGTCGGGCTTTGGAACATGGGGGCCGCCGGTCAGAATTGGCAACAGGCCTGAAGTAGTAGTTTTTAAATTGAAGTTTGAAGAATAGCCGATATTAAATTTTACGATGGCCTAATTGCAGATATTCGATCTTCGGCAACAATTTCAAAATATGAAACCAAATTATCCTTGCTTAATTTGTATATTTGTAGATAAAAGCATCAGACATGATTATAGAAAGGACTTTAAATGAGGTGATTATCAGGTTGCCTGCTACAATAAATAACTGCTTATCTGCTTTGGTCAAGTTATAATATCTAAAACACTGTAAATTAAGTTATTACATTCATTTTGTCAATAGCTATATGGGAAAAATCTCGCAAACGATTAATTGGATGAAGATTGTTGTTGATAGTAATATTTCTGTTGAAGAATTATACATAAAAATGATTGAACGAGGAAAATAACCGCATGAATATCCTATCCCGACGATTCCCTGCTGAGTGGGAAAAACATCAGGCAACACTTTTATCATTTCCTTCGGAAGGCCGCGACTGGCCAGAAAAATACCACGCCATTAAATGGGCATTTGTTGAGATGATCAAAAAAGTGACCACTTACGAACCGGTCATCCTGGTAGTAAAATCGGACGGGCTGCGCGAAAAAGTGGCAGTGATGCTCGAGCAGGCTCATGTAGATCCGAATCAGGTCAGCTATATCATTAAAGATACCAATCGTAATTGGATGCGCGATTCGGTCCCGGCTATTGTAAAAACGGCCAATGGCGGTCGCGAAGCCATACAGTTTGGCTTTACCGGATGGGCCAAATACAAAAACCACAAAAAAGATCAGGGAATTCCGGCTGCGGTGGCCAATCATTTGGGTCTTCCACTTGTTCATGCAATGTACAACAACAAACTGGTGGTTCTCGAAGGAGGTTCAATTGACGTAAACGGTTGTGGAACGCTGATCACCACTGAAGAATGTTTGATGGATCCGGTTCTGCAAATTCGGAACAAAGGTTTCAGAAAAGAAGATTACGAAAATGTGTTCCACGAATATTTGGGGGTAACCAACACCATCTGGTTGGGCGAAGGCATTGAGGGCGACGACACGCACGGTCATGTGGACGATATTTGCCGATTCGTCAACCGGAATACAGTAGTTGCCGTTCAGGAACCAAATGCCAGCGACCCGAACCATTACAAACTGGAAGCCAATCTGGAAATACTCAGGAATGCGAAACTCGAAAACGGCGAAAAGCTGAATGTGGTGACAATCCCCATGCCCGGTCGTCTCGACTTCGAAGACCTGCGCCTTCCGGCCAGTTATGTAAATTTTTTGGTAACCAACGGCTGTGTGCTGATGCCAACCTTCAACGACAAAAACGACTACAAAGCATTGGGAATTCTCACGGATTTATTTCCGGAGCGCGATGTTATCGGCATCAGCGCGGTTGATTTGGTTTGGGGATTGGGAACTTTACATTGTCTGAGCCATGAAATTGCGGAGTGATTTACAAAGTCGGCCGGAAAGCCAATTTCGCTGAGTTAACTTAGGCCTTTTTCATCAAAATGCTTAAAGCCTGAATATCGTTATCTGATCCGGTCGATTGAGCGGATCAGTGCTTCATCTTTTCCGATTGCGCGAATGGCCAGATAATCCAAAATAATAGCAACCAGCGGGAAAACCATGATGATTTTATAGCTGATCTGTGCTTCGCTGAAAGTGTACCAGGTAAAAAAGAAAAACATTCCGAATAAACCCAACATCAGCAAAATAGAAAACACAATGAGCCGAATTTGCCTGATCCTATTTTTGAAGCTTTGAATTGCAACTCCATGCAAAGTCAGTATAATTCCAATTAGTATTGAAATGGCAAGGCCATTTTCCTTTAAAGTGCCATCCAGTAAAATCCCTTTGTAATTAAAAATATAGATGGAGCCATCCAAAGCTATTTCAGCAAATGGCAATAAAAACAAAAAGCTTATTAATAAGGCGGAAAGAAACAGGTAAACAGTTTGGATTCGTTGTATCATGATTTTTGAATTTTGTGCAAAAATAGTCTTTTTAGCAGTTTTTCCTTAAAAAATCACTTCAAAACAGATTTTCTGCAACTCATTCATAACTAATAAAAACTCCCAACAATTCAATATAATCAAATCATTCTTTGGTATTATTTTTACATTTGATGGATTTTATTTGCGACTAGTTAACCTATATGCGTTACCAACCTGAACACTTGCCTAAAAAAGCGATCATCGCCTTTTGCCTGATTATTGGGTGGATCGGCAATTTAAGTGCGCAGGACCCTTATTTTTCGCAATATTTTCTGAACCCAATTTACATGAACCCTTCCTATTCGGGAACGATGAAAGTTCCGCGTGCCGGGGTTCAGTACCGCAACCAGTGGCCTGCCATGAACAATGCTTACACCACCTACTTTGTGTCATTCGATACTTATCTTCCAAAGATAAAAAGCGGTATCGGATTAATTATGTACCAGGATGTTCAGGGTGATGGAATATTTACCCAAAGTAGTTTTAAAGCCATTTATTCAAAGGAAATACAAATCAACAGGAATTGGACAATGTACGGAAGCCTCTCTGCTGGGGCCCAAATGAATGCGCTAAATTTCAATCGTTTAATTTTTCCTGACGGGCTGGATGTCATTTACGGCCAACACTCTCCTACCAATGAAACCCTTCCAGACAACAACAACCACATCTTTCCTGATTTTGGCGCCGGAATTTTGGTTTTCAACGGCAAATATTTCTTTGGGTTGGCCGGCGACCATTTGAGCGAACCCAACCAGTCGATGTATTCGGCATATCCGATTGCTTTATCCAGAAAGTTCACGGCACATTTCGAGGTGAACCTGCCTTGGCATAGACCCGGACACTGGCGAAAATATTGCACTTTCAATCCCAATGTCATTATTCAGTCGCAGGGGGATGAACAGAACATTACGTTCGGGGTATATTCCAACCGCAAAGGCTTTTCGCTTGGAATCTGGAACAGGCAAACCACCCGTAAAAGTACCGATGTAATTGTTATGGCCGGATTTATGGGGAAGCAACTTAAAACAGCGATTACTTACGACACCAATCTGCGGGGAGTAGGCCTGAGATCGCATGGCTCAGTTGAAATATCCATTTCCTTCCTTTTGAAAGATCCCGGCCCAAAGAGCCTTTTCCCGTTTTATGAAATTCCGGGCGAATGGGATATACGATGAAGAAGTTCGGAGTCCCAAGTTCGAAGTCTTATGGGTAATCAATTTCACAGCTTCTCATTTCCCCACTTTCTGATTTTCTCATCTTACCAGCATTACCGTTCCTTTTTGCAAATGGCCGTACCCCTGAATATCCGAATATTTGACTATCCATACAAATACACCAGGCCCGGCTGAAGTACCATTTGGCATTTTTCCGTCCCAACCTGCTCCCGGATTTTTTGTTTCAAAAACAGTTGAACCTACCCGGTTAAATATCTGAAAATGATATTTTTGAGGATCAATCCCTTCCTGAATTGGCAGAAAAATCTGGTTTTCAGGGATTTCACTGTCAGGCCGAAAAGCATTGGGGGTAAAAAAACTGAAAGGGATAATTTTTACGCTTGAACTCGTGGTATCTACGCATCCAAACATGGATGTTGCCTGTAACATCACTTTGTATTCGCCAATTGCTGTATAATGGTGCACAGGATCTTTTTCAATGCTGGTTTCCCCATCGCCAAAATCCCATAAATAATTCTCTGCTCCTTCCGTATGGTTTGAAAAAGAAATATCAGGATGTTCAAGTGTGGCAACCTTGTAATTCTGGCTGAATGCCGGCAATGGCAAAGGATTAACCTGAATGTAATCCGTTTTGGTAGTTTGATCAGAACAACCTGTCAGATTGGAAAATGCATGTAAAGTGACTGAGTAAAAGCCAGGTCTGGAAAATAAATGAACCAGTGAATCTCCTTTAACCTGTTCCAAAGAATCGACACTCCAGCTATATTGCAGGTTCGGATCTTTTGGAATGGCTTTTAATTTTGCAGGAAACGGAAGACAGATTTCAGGTTCAAAAGCCTCAAAATCGAAATTTGGTTTTCGTTTGACCTCCACTTTAAAAGTATCGCATTTGCACCCGTTTTCATCCACAATGAACCCAACTTCCGATATTTCATTTTTCAGCAGATAAGTTGCGGAAGTATTTTGGCTGGAAATCAATTCATTTCCTTTGGTAAACCATTCACATTTGGAAGATTCTTTTTTATTGAGATATTCAAAACTAACAGTATCACCATAACAAATTGCAGGATCGGCTGAAAGTTTAGCAACAGGTGTTTTATAGATTTTAATCATTTCCGGTTCAGTTGATCCATTACGACAACCATCTATCACATTGACAACCAATAAAGAAACATCATATTTGCCAGTATCACGGTAACAATGCAAAGGATTTTGCTCATCTGAAGTTGCACCGTCACCAAAAGTCCAATGATAGGTAACCGAATCTTTGATCATCACTTCACTTCTGAATTGTACACACAGTGAATCACAACCATGAACATTGTCAGCCCTGTAACTGAAATTTGGATTCACTCCAATATCTGTTGAAGTTAAAGGGCTGGTACAGCCATGTTCTTCCACAACCAATTTGATGGTTCGCGACCGGTTATTTGCCCCGATGGAAATATTAAACTGATTGTCGCCAATAGTATCGAGTACCATCAAACCACCAAAATCCCACTTATATTTGGCCGTTGGTCCATTGTTGCCTGTAAATTTTACGATACGTTGGTACGAACTACATTTATCGGTCGATTCAGGATTATAAACTTCGAATGTTGACTCAGGTGTGTTATAAAAACCGACATGAAAAGTATCGCTGACAGTACAACCATTTTTTGTTGTAAGAGAATAATTTACAGCGTAATATCCCAGTTTAAGGGCATTTACTTTTGCTCCCTGCGGCCCTTCATTTGTGAACTCGAGCCCTTCCGGCGTTGAAGTCCATTTGGTTGAACCCAAATAATTCCATACAGAAGGATCAGCATTGCTCACATTCACTTTCAGGTCAGAAGTAAAAACGCCACAATGCAAGGTATCACCTGTAATCTTCACTTCAGGAACCTGAAAAACATCGACGTGAATGTTATCGTTGGCCTCGCAACCAAATTCATTGATTCCGGTTACCGAATAATCGCCGGTTGTCACGACAGTAAACTTCTGGTTAGTCGATCCATCCTGCCATTTGTAGCTGACAAAATCCTTTCCGGCGTCAAGTACAATTTTACCCGGCCCGCACGAACTGGTATCCTTTCCCAAATTTATTTTCGGATCACTAACTTGAAGTTCTAAAGTATCTGACTTTATACATCCTCTGCTGGTCATACCTCTTACCCAATACATACCTTTTTTTGAAACCGTGATGGATGTTCCGGTTTCACCGTTACTCCAGAGGTACGTATCGAAATTATCCTGTACCGAAAGCTTAATTTCTTTTCCCTGACAAACCATCGGGATAAAGGTCGTCCAATTGCCAACAATCTCTAGCTGGATATCGAGGTTAAATCCTACCCCGTAACCATACGATTCGGTGCTTCCACTTTGTCCAAAACCATAAACATAGGCCAGAAATCCTCCATTTTCGTTTGGGTTCCGAAGCGTATGGACTCCTTTTGAAATTCTTACCTGTGCATAGGAGTAGTCACTGTACGGGAAAGCAGAAAAAGAAGAGCTGATATTTGATCCATCCAGGGTGATATTACCAACTTCGGAAGTTAAAGTGATCACATTAACGAAAAATATATCCTTGATCAGATTAGACTCATAAGCCACGAAAGTAACGTCTTTGATTTTCTGAACTATTGGACTTAGAATAATCATAAATGGATCGCCAACGCCGTTACTCTCATCAGCCCTTTGGGACCGGCAGAACTGGGCGAGCAAAATTTTATGATTCGAAATGATACGGCTGGCTTTGGATAGCTCAAACTCATAAAATTCGCCCCTGTTGAGCGTTTTAGTCGTATTGGTTCCTTCAATTTTAACGACTGTACCATTTTCTGCGGCCAAAATCCGGTAGGTGTCCTTTGTCCTCAACTGAAGCGGAACAACATAAAACTCCTTCCCCCAGGTAATCGTTGGAGGAATTTGCTCAAATAGGTGATCGTATGAATAGTTTGTATAACCTGAAAAAGGTATTGTAGATGCTTTTGAACCTGAAAAGAAAGCGATTGGTTTATTCGCTGTAATAGAACTTCCGGTCAAATCTTCATTTCCTGTAGCATCAGTATTAATTGACTGTACCTGAAACGACTGACCTTTATTTAATGGGATACTGAACATTTTATTGGCAAGGTTGCCTTTATCCGTATTTTTTGTTGGAGTGATATTAACAGTAGTTTTGTCTTCGGTTGCAACAATTAAAAATTCACTGTTTGATTCGTTACCGCTGGTATAACGCGGGCTGTAACACATGGCAAAATATTCAGTACCCAGAGATTCTGTAGGATAAATTACGGCGACATCCGATGATTGTGTCCTGTAATTTAAAGCATATACATTCACAGGATTGGTCGAAACAAGGTGTATGCCTTTTTCTTCAACTGTTTCAGATCCCATAGATTCCAACAAATTGTAGGGAATCGATATTGGGACTGATGCATTTGGTCCAACCGAATATTTTCCGTAAAGCGTTTCGTTTGGCCCATAAGTGACAGTAATTTCAGCGCCAATCCTTGATGTAACAGTAATCTCAATATAATGAGTATTTCCTGTATTTCGGTTTTGCATGAAACCAAACCAAAAATCTGTTCCTTCGGTGGAATAATGGCATGGATCTACCGATTGGCTTTCAGCCCGAAAAGGGAAGAAAGACAACAAAAACAATACAAGCAGAATCCATTTTTGCATAGTTTTCGAAGACATTAAATTCAAGATAGAGTTTAATTTTAGTTCTATTAACTTTAGTTTGAGCAACACGATTAACCTAACCATAAATTTCGCAGCTCTGCTGCTTATTTTGACAACAAATGACGCAAAGCAAATGACTACTTAATGACTTTCTGCCAACTGCGACTGACCACCCCTGCCTCGCCGACAGCCGGGAATACTCCCACCTACACTTTCACCCGCTTATTCTGCTTCGTGTACCAAATGTAACCTGTCACATTTTCGTAACCACAATTTTTGAGCTCACGAATATACGAACGCAATTGATATTTATACTTGTCCGATTCCACATCGCCCGATTTATAATCAACCACCACTACCCCACCGGCTCCGATCATAATCCGGTCCGGCCGTTTAACACCATTCGCTCCGGTCAATATATTTCGTTCATTAACAACCCGGTAGGTTCCATCGAACCATGATTTTATTTTCGGATCGTTGAGCATTTCCAGCAGTTCAGCTTTAATCGTTTCCGCTTTGCCGGCACCAATTTTGCCTTCCGATTCTATCCGTTTTACCGCCTTGTCCAAATCGCTGGTCGTTTCAATCAACGAAAGGATTTCATGGACTAGCTTTCCTTTATTAATACCGCTTTGCTTTTTGTCGTCACGGGTAAAAAAATCTTCGCCCCGTTTTTTAATGTTCAGGAATTTGCGGAAATCGGCAAATTCAAATTCCGAAAGCCGGACATCTTTCACGGTTTTCCCGTTCTTCTGTTTCGCTTCCGAAACAGTTATTTCACCTATTTCGAGCAGTTGTTTTTCCGCATCAAAACCAGCAGCCAACTCAACAGATTCCTCTTCCTTCAGGCCACAGTAACTCATAAACTCCTGTTTATCAACCGCTTGTTTCAGCAAATCGCCCACCGAAGTAAGTTTTGTGGCCGAAAAACTTGCCCAAACCCACAAAGCTGCTTTGGCACGTGTAAAAACCACGTACATCAGGTTCAGGTTATCGATGTACGTATTGAATTTCTCAGTGAAAAATTCACGGTAAAAGATGGAATCTCCAACATCGCTTTTGTAACGGACCGGAACCAGTTCCATATCGCTGAAAGGTTCAACTTCCGGCTTGCACCAAAGCAAAGGCGCCCTGTCGGGAGTTGCAGGCGGGTGAATCGACCAGTTGAAAAACGGCACAAATACGTGGGTAAATTCCAAACCTTTCGACTTATGGATGGTCAGCACGGTGATGGCGTCAATACTGTCGGAAACCGGGATGGTAAACCGCTCGCCGTTTTGCTCCCACCAATTCAGAAAGCTGGTCAGTTCGGAGGCCTGGGTGCGCTCAAAAACCGAAATTTGATCGACAAAAGCTTGCAAATAGGCCAACTCGTCGGTCAGGCTGAAAAGGTTAAACTTCTCACTTATGCTATAAATAATTTCCGGGATCGGTTTCCCGGCAATCAATTCCTGAAAGCTCTTTCCTGTCAGAAAACGCATCAGGTCATTCTCCGGATGGTCCATCTCCTCGAATTGCTGATAAATTTCGGGTTCGTAAGTTTCCAATTCCTGCCTCCCTGCTCCCGTCTCCTGTCTCCCGCCTCCTGCCTCCTGCCTTCTGCCTTCTGCCTTTTGCCTTTCCACTTCTTCCCGCAGCCCCGGCACCTTCCCTATCTCCTTTAACTGCGGAAATATCTTTCTGTAATACAAATAATTTACTTCGGCTTTCACCACCTGATCGTCCGGGTTCAGAAAGCTCGTCAGCACAGAAATGATAAAACCAATTACTTCTGAATTAATAATATAAAGCGATTCGCTCGAAAGAATATCAAAATTATAGGCAGCATTTTCGGGCAGGCCTTTTTGCTCCAGAAACAAGTCGGCAATCAGGCGGGCTTCGTTCTTTGCCCGAACCAAAATAGCCATTTCGGCAGCTTTTACGCCTTTATCCTGAAGCGATTTTACCGAGGCAACCAACTCCGAAAGGATCAATTCTTCGTTTGCAGCTTTCAGGTCTGCTTTGTTTTCCAGAAACTTTACCCTCACATAACCCAAATGCGCCACGTCTTTGTTCGATACCTCCTGAACACTGTCGGCATACACTTCGGGAATGGTAATTTCCACCGGGTTTTCAGCAATATTGGCAGCCGAAAGTTCCTCTTCGATATGGTGTTGCAACAACTCCGGGATCAGCCGGAACAGTGTATTATTGAAGCGGATGACCTTTCCGTGGCTGCGCCAGTTGCTGTTTAACACCTCGTTTTGAAGGCCATAAGCCGGAAAGCTCCCGCCCAGTTTGCCAGCCAGCAACCGCCAGTCACCACTTCTCCAGCGGTAAATGGCCTGTTTTACATCGCCCACCACCATTCCGAGGTTGTTCTCCGAAAGCGAGTTTCCGATCAAAGGCCTGAAGTTGTTCCATTGCAAACCGGAAGTATCCTGAAACTCGTCGATCATAAAATGCGAATATACCGAACCGGTTTTTTCATAGACGAAAGGCGTTTCAGAATCGGCAATTACCGACTTCAACAAATGGCCCGAATCAGAGATCAGGATCACCCCTTTTTCGCGGCAAATCTCTTTGACAGATTTCCTCAGATCAACGAGAATTCCGAGCGTATATAACTGACTGACAATGAGCCGGGCAGTAATATAATTGCGCGATTGCGTTTCAACTAACCGGACCGCTTCCTGCATTTTGGGCATCAATTTTTGTTCGGCAACACCTTCCAGTTTCGACTTTTGCGGTTCTTTGGTACTGGCAGTTACCCATGCCGAAAGTTCGGTGGTAGATCTGATGGTTGTTATATTTAAGGTAAACGTCAGCTCTTTCATCTTCTTAAAACCTGCTGCGGGGCCGCTTCCCTTCGATTTAAAATCATCATGAGAAAGGCCTTCCATCACCAGAATATTCAAACCTTCCTGCCCCAGCGATTTAAGTTTGTTCTCGTATTGGGCGATGATCTTGTTCAGCTTGCCGTGGTAATCTTTCAGGAAAGTGTGGTCGTTGAGCTTCGCGTAAAGCTCTTCGTTCAGAGATTTAAACGTTTCGTTGTAAATCTCGTTTCCCAACCTGATCATGTCTTTCTTCAGGTTCCAGCCCTTTCCGTCCCTTATTTTTTCTGAAGCAAATGCATCGAGCCATTCCAACAACTTCGGGTCGTCTTCCACCGATTGGATCAACCGGTCAACCGCCTCTTCGAGAATGCTTTTTTCGTCCAACTCCACATTATAGGCCGCATTGATACCCAGTTCGCGGTTGAACGCTTTGATCACCCTTTGAAAAAAACTGTCGATGGTGCTGATCGAAAAGCGGGAATAATCGTGAAGGATGCGCTTCAAAACCAGTTTTGCCTGACGTTCCACCATCATCGGTTGCCAGCCTAATTCTTCAGTTAATACATCCATGTAAACCGAATCGTTTCCCTTTGCAAGCTTGAAAAGTTCGCCAATGATGCGCGATTTCATCTCGGCAGTGGCTTTGTTGGTAAAGGTAACTGCCAGAATGTGCCGGTAATTGGTATCATTGGCCAGGGCCAGTTTCATGTATTCGATGGCCAGCCGGAATGTTTTCCCGGAACCTGCCGATGCTTTATATACTTTAAGTTGCGACATTTTTTATCATTTTTACCACAGATTACACGCCTGCCCGCAAAAGGCGGGGATGAACACAGATTAAAAATTTTTTGTGTGTTTGTGCCTTCGTGGCAATGAATCTGTGCCTTTAAAATTGAAAAACTAAAAGTAAGCATATCTGCGATAAGGTAAGCATGATTGGGATTGGATAATCAGTACATTGTTGAAAACTCGTTGGAAAGAATTGATTTTGGTTGATTTACATATATAAAAAGTTTGTAGCTTTAGAAATTGGTACTCAAATCCCGGAACCGCGAAATTGTACGGTCACAACATGTCGTGACCTCGCGATAATAAAACAGCTGCTAAACTATTACATTAAAGTTATATAAATATGAAATCAGAAGAAAAGCGCATGTCAAAAATCGCATTGATCACCTTTGTTTTTTTTACCGTATTTATTCAAATTGCTGCCGCACAGTCGGTATTTGTTGGAAAAGCGGGGGCTAAAGGTCAAGTATTAAGCAAATATATTGAGCCAACGGTGTTGAAGAAAATCGTTGATAATCCGGTCGATTCAATCTGGATTATTGATGTGAGATCTGAAAAGGCATATTTGAATGGCCATATTCCTACGGCCAAATCATTTCCTTCAGGAACAATAATGGGCAGACTAAATGAAATCCCCAAAGACAACTATTTGATTTTATACTGCACCGTAGGAGGCACAGTGAAAATAGTTTCAAAAAAGCTAAAAAAAGCAGGATATAAACGGTACATCAATTGGGGAGGTCTTTCAAGATGGGAATGGGAAAGAGAAACTGAATAAACATGCGATGTGTTGATAGATTTAGCTTTATTTGCGCAATTAAATCACATCTGTCATCAAACAGAATTAATAAGTAAAAAATGAGAATTGAATACGACATAAAACTGGGTTTTAAGGATGTAATGTTTCGGCCAAAGCGGTCAACTTTGAAAAGCCGGTCGCAGGTGAGCCTGGAACGTACTTTTAAAATGAAGCACACAAATACTGAATGGACCGGTGTTCCGATTATGGCCGCAAACATGGACACGGTGGGAACCTTCGAAATGGCGCTTACCCTAGCGGAGAAAAAATTGTTTACAGCCATCCATAAACATTACAGCATTGATGAATGGAACCGGTTTATGGCACAGGCACCTCAGGGAATCGAAAATTACATTGCCATTAGTACAGGCACCGGATCCCGCGACTTTGAGAAGATTGATCAACTTTTAAATGCCAATCCACAGCTAAAATTCATTTGCATCGACGTGGCAAATGGCTATTCGGAGCATTTTGTTTCGTTTGTGAAACAAGCCCGTAAAAAGTACAGCGATAAGGTTATTATCGCCGGAAATGTGGTGACCGGCGAAATGGTTGAAGAATTGTTGCTTGCCGGTGCCGATATTATAAAAGTCGGGATTGGTCCTGGATCAGTTTGTACCACGCGTGTAAAAACCGGTGTTGGATATCCCCAACTTTCGGCCATTATTGAATGTGCCGATGCTGCTCACGGCCTGGGCGGACAAATCATCAGCGATGGTGGCTGTTCTACTCCGGGCGACGTAGCCAAAGCTTTTGGTGCCGGCGCCGATTTTGTTATGCTCGGCGGAATGCTTGCCGGACACGACGAAAGCGGTGGCGCAACCATTGAAAAAGATGGTAAAACTTACAAACAATTTTATGGCATGAGTTCGGCCACTGCCATGGACAAACATGCCGGTGGTGTAGCCGAATACCGCGCCAGCGAAGGAAAAACAGTCGAGGTTCGGTACCGTGGTAAAGTTGAAAACACAATTCAGGATATTTTAGGAGGAATCCGAAGTACTTGCACTTATGTTGGCGCCTCACAATTAAAAGAACTGAGCAAACGGACTACTTTTATTCGTGTAGCCGAACAGGAAAACAGGATTTATACCCGATAACAGATGATTCTCAAAATACTTTTTGTAATAGCCATTGTCCTGCAATTTTTTGCGGTAGGTGTTGCACTAAAGCTTACCAGGGTTACGAAGTTCAATTTTTCGTGGATGTTGCTCACAATTGGCTTTATCATGATGGCCATTATGCGTTTGGTCGAATTTCTGCCATATGTCAGCAATATTAAACCGCAGGATTACCGCGAAATATTTGTCTGGATGGGCGTCTTCACTTCACTTGCCTTTGCAATAGGCGTTTTCATGATCCAAAAGATTTTCAAATACATGAAACGAGTTGAAGATTCACGCCGGCAGACCGAAAAAATGTTCCTGAATACCATTATTCAGACCGAAGAAAAAGAACGCAAGCGGTTTGCAAAAGACCTTCATGATGGACTTGGGCCGCTGCTTTCGACCGTAAAAATGTCTGTTTCGTCGCTGGCCCAAATGAAACACGATGAGGCATCGCGCGAAATCGTTGAAAATACTGAATTGGTAATCAATGAAGCGATCAAGAGCCTGAAAGAGATTTCTGACAATCTGAGCCCGCATGTCTTAAATAATTTCGGACTGGTTCGCGCACTGAGCAATTTTTCGAACAAAATCAATATTACCAAAACTATCCGTATTAACCTGGCGTCGAACCTGAAAGATGAACGTTTTGACAACAATGTGGAAGTCGTTTTATACAGGGTGGTCTGCGAGTTGATAAATAATACCATCAAACATGCAAAGGCTAAAAAGATCGACATATCTTTGACCAAAGCGGACAATTACCTGACCATTGTTTACCAGGACGATGGCAAAGGTTTTAATGTGGCCAAGGTTATTGAACAGCCTGCCGGCAGCGGAATGGGATTTTCAAACATCTATTCGCGCATTAATTCGCTGAAGGGTGAAATCAACATTAAAAGTGAACACAAAAAAGGAACCTGGGTAACCATAAAAGTTAAGATGCATGACGAGTAATCAATTGAAGCGGAAAGTAATTATTGTTGACGACCATACCCTTTTCAGGAATGGCCTGCGCATTCTTTTAAATAATCTGGAAAATTACCATGTAATTGCCGAAGCTGCCAACGGCAAACAATTTTTAGAACTTCTCAACACAATTGTTCCTGACCTTGTTCTGATGGATATCAGTATGCCGGTGATGGATGGAATTGAGGCCTCGACCATCGCCCATGCAAAATATCCGGATCTGAAAATCATCACCCTTTCCATGTATGGCGAAGAAGATTATTACTATAAAATGGTGAATGCCGGGGTTAAAGGATTTGTTCTGAAAAACTCCGACATTAAAGAGGTAAAAACAGCACTGGATGTTGTTTACGATGGAGGTTCATTTTTCTCATCAGAACTGCTTCAGAATTTGGTAAATAGTTTAAAATCTTCTCCTAAAAGCAAGGAATTCCATACTGAATTATCTGAACGCGAAATGGAAATCCTGATCCTGATTTGCCAAGGAATGTCAAACCAGAAAATTGCAGATAAGCTCTTCATCAGCAAACGCACGGTCGATAAGCACCGCGCCAACATCCTCGAAAAAAGCGAAAGCAAAAACACCGCGCAGTTGGTGGTTTATGCTATAAAGAACAGATTGGTGGAATTGTAGAGACAGGGCAATGCCCTGTCTCTACAACCGATAGACGATTCACAGAAACGCCTTCGCAACTTCCAAAGCTTGCCGCCCATACGATCCTCCGAACAATAAATGGTGGTTTAAAATGTGGTACAACTGGTACAAATGAATTTACTCGAACGACAAATCGGCCATAGTATCGCGGTAAACAGAGAAAACCCTTGCCCTGGAAATAAAACCTACATATCGTCCCTCATCAATCACAGCCAGGTTATATCGTTTGCACGATTTGAATTTTTCGGCAACCAACTCTACCGAATCGTTTGGTGAAATAAAAAATTCGGGCATATACATCAAATCGCTCACACTGATCTTTTCGTATAAATCCTGTTCGAACATAAGGTTTCGAATATCATTCAGCTTGATCATGCCCTGCATCATTCCGTTTTCGTCCACAACAGGGAACAAATCCCGTTTCGAACGGGCAATGGAATAAGTCATCTGTCCTAAATTCATATCGGGCGACAAAATTTCAAAATCGGTCTCGATCAATTCTTTCACATTCATAAAATGCATCGCTGCCTTGTCCTTGTGATGGGTAACCAACTCGCCCAACTCGGCCAGACGTTTTGTGTAAATTGAATGTGGTTCAAGTCTGGTTGCAAATACATACGCAACTGTTGATGCAATAATTAATGGAACCAGAAGCTGGTAGCCTCCTGTTATCTCAGCAATCAGAAAAATGCCGAGCAAAGGGGCGTGCATCACGCCTGCCATGAGGGCCCCCATTCCTGCCAGTGCAAAATTAGCATGTGGTAAATTCAAATCAAAAAATGTATTCATTGATAGTGATAAGATATAGCCACCTATTGCCCCCATAAACAAGGTAGGTGCAAAAATTCCGCCCACCCCTCCGCTTGATGTGGTAATTGCCATTGCAACCACTTTCAGTACCAAAATCAACCCAAGGATGAGCAACAATACATATGGATCTGATTTCCAATCAAAAAATGCTGAATTATTCAACAAATCAGGACCCAGTCCTATAAATATTTTATTGATCGAATCATACCCCTCGCCCCAAAGTGATGGGAAGAAAAATACCATCAAACCCAATGAAACACCACCAAAAATTAGCTTTACAAAACTATTTCTTATCTTTTTAACATGACTTTCAACAAACATTCCGGTTCGGTTAAAATAAAATGAAATTAACCCACAGAAAATTCCGAGTAAAATGTAATAAGGAATATTGCCATAATCAAACTGGTTTTCGATTGAGAAATGCAACAAGACAGAACTGCCCATAAAGAAATATGCCAATGTTGCAGCGGTAATTCCTGAAATAAGCAAAGGGATTATTGAAGCCATGGTCAAATCGAGCATCAGCACTTCAAGGGTGAACATGATGCCGGCCACAGGAGCTTTGAAAATTCCTGCAATGGCACCGGTTGCCCCGCAACCAATCAGCAAACGTACCTGATTCTGATTCAGTTTAAACAAACGCGATATATTGGAACCGATTGCGGCACCTGTATAAACAATCGGCGATTCAGCTCCGACTGACCCTCCAAATCCAATGGTAAAACCGCTGGTAACCATCGATGAAAACATGTTATGGGCCTTGATCTGACTGCCTTTTCTTGAGAATACCGATAATATTTTAGAAACACCATGACTGATATCGTCTTTGATCACGTATTTTACAATCAATACACTAATCAGAATACCAATCATCGGATATGCCAGATAGAAAAAACTTTCTTCTGAATCTTTGAAATACCGTGTCAAAAAATGGCTGACATAATGGATGAAATTTTTAAGCAAGAAAGCAGCTGTGCCGCTAAGGATGCCCACCAATAAACTGAGGATGTATATTAAGTTCTTTTCTGAAACTTCAGCCAACCATTTCTCAAATCTTCTATTCATCTAATTTCCGTTGATTATTTATTCTTCTTTTTAAAGACCTCTTTCATACTCTGCCAGAATGGTTTTTTTTCAGACCGTGCATCCTGTTTGGCTTCTTCATTTGCTTGTTCCGTGCTTGTTTTCTCTCGCACGACAATGCCGGTTTCCTGCTTTTTATCTTTCTTTCCGAACAAATCATGAAAAAATCCCTTCATGGTTAATTCAAGGACCTCGCGGTAAGGCGGAATATCAAGCATTGCCAGAGTTTCTCCTGAAGGCTGATCAAACATGCTGTGCCTGATATTCTGAAACTTACTGTTGCAAAATATCTGACTGTAAAACTGACCGACAATTGGCAGTGCTGTATGTCCACCGGCCCCGGTAGCAAGCGTTCTAAAACGGACAGATTGGTCCTCTCCCCCAACCCACGCACCTGCTACCAATTTCGGTGTCATCCCAATAAACCATCCATCGGCCTGATCTTGTGTGGTTCCGGTTTTTCCGGCAAAATCACCGTCAATGCCCCATTTTGTGCGGATCGCGCTTCCGGTACCACCATCTATAACCGATTTTAGCATGTGGGTAATGATACGGCAGTTTTCAGTTCGGGCAAGTTGTTCGTCGGATTGAATGTTCTGAAACTCTTCCAAAACCTGCCCCGTACTGGATTCAATTGCCTTTAAATAGTACGGTTTCACTTTTCGTCCGCCATTTACAATTTCAGAATAAACACAAACCATTTCTTCAAGCGAAACGGATGGTGTACCAAGCGCAAGCGATGGATATTCAGGTAATTCCGATTCAATTCCCATTCGGTTGGCAAGATCGGTCACATTTGAAATTCCGGTTTGCATCATCACATCAACTGCAATGGTATTGATGGATTTTGCCAAAGCTCCTTCCATCGAATAAAAACCGGTGTAATCATCGTGTGAATTCGATGGCGACCAGTTGCTGTAATCTGCATAAACCTTTTTTCCGTTCGCAAAATAAGTATCAGGCGGAATCCCAGCTTCAAGAGCAGCCAAATAAACTATTGGTTTAAATGTTGAACCCACCTGTCGTTTTGAAAGGGTATGATCATATTTAAAATAGCGAAAATCATTTCCGCCGATGTAAGCTTTAAGTTCTCCTGAATTTGGGTCCATGGCCATAAATCCGACATTCAATATCTTCAGATAATATTGAATGGAGTCCACCGGAGTCATTTCCTCTTGTTTGTTGCCATCCCAGGTAAACAGAGAAACCGAAGTTGGCGTATTGAATATTTGCTTGATTTCTTCTTCAGGAACACCGCGTTTTTTCAGGTTCAGATAACGAACTGAACGTTTCATGGCGCGGGTCACGACCGATTGGTCATTTCCCCATGGTTTTCCCTTTCCCCAATGCACATCAAACAAGGCCTGAAGATTTTTCATCTGATCTGAAACGGCTGTTTCGGCAGCCAACTGCATGTCGAAATCGATGGTGGTCTGAATTTTTAATCCGTCGGTATATAAATTATAAATGGGTTGATCTTCTTTGAGGTGATCTTCGCACCAGGCTTGCAGTATTGGGCGGATTTTCTCCATCAGATATGGAGCCGGGCCTTCGTTGTAAGTAATCAAGTTATACGATAAGCCCAAAGGTTCCGCTTTGTACATTTCGGCCTCAGCCTTCGAAACATAGCTGTGTTTTTGCATTTGTTCAATCACCACATTGCGCCGTTCCAACGATCGCCCCGGATTTTTACGCGGATTGTAACTGTTGTTGGCTTTCAACATTCCAATTAAGGTGGCAGCTTCATGAACATCTAATTTCGATGGTGGTTTGCTGAAAAACCGCTCCGATGCAACTTCAACCCCAAATGTATTTTCAGCAAACGGAACGGTATTGAGGTAGAGTGTTAAAATTTCATCTTTGGTATATAATTTTTCCAAACGATAGGCAACAATCGATTCGCGTAACTTATTGATTGGCATAGAAAACGCACCAAACGATTTCCGTGGATATAAATTCTTAACTATTTGCTGGCTAAGCGTACTGCCACCGCCTGAACTTCGGTCCTGTAATAAAACAGATTTTAAGAAAACCCGAAGCAATGCCACTTCATCAATTCCCCGATGGTGATAAAACCTCGAATCTTCTGTGGCTATCAATGCATTGATCAAATTTGGCGATATTTCACCGAAACTCACATTGCTTCGGTTTTCGATGTAATATCGCCCTAACAACCGACCATCGTTTGAAAAAACTTCAGTCGCCACCGGATTTTTCACTTTTTGCAATTCCTCTTTCGAGGGTACCGGACCTGTAAATCCAACATAAACAATCAGAAAAAGCAGAAATGCCAACAGTATCAGGGCAATGCCAGTTTTTAGCAGAAAAATAAAAAAATTTCGTCCGAAACTTTTTGACGAACCGGAACTTTTCCGGGCTGAGGGTTTTATTTTTACCGTAGATATGGGTGTTTTCTTTTTCACTAGAAATTATTGTATTTAACTGATTGACAACAAACGTAATTCAAATTAATCAACATTCAGTATTTAAGTCTGGCTTAGGAGATTTCGGTTGGGCAAAATTAATCTAAAATGAGATTACATCAGATTTAAATGGACTGATTTTGGGGAAAGAGGCGAAAACCATTCAGAATTTGTTGCCTGTATTTAAAATGGGGCCTTGGCGGAAAGATCGGGGCTGGAAGTCAGCCATTCCCTTTTGTGCACATTTACGATGTGGTAAATGCAAACCTTGTATTGCGGAGGTAGTAAAATCAAATTAAATACTGTTGGCTTCATACGGCCCCGGGTTTAAAATATTCAATCAAAACTTTTTCAACAATTTTAGGCACTCTCATTGGTTTTCGTAAAATGCTGTCCACAAAAACAATTGTTGATTCTGCTGTACATATTTTTTCATTGGCTTCATTCCTGATTTCAAACTCGAAAATAGCCCGAGTCTTTGGCATTTCACGAAGTGTCGTTTGAATGGTCAGCAATTCATCATATCTGGCAGCTTTCAGGTATCGAAGGTTGATACTGATTACTGGCAACATGATCTGGTTTTCTTCCATCACTTTGTCGTGAATGCCTAAATTGCGCAACAGCTCGGTGCGTGCCTGGTGGCAATAACTTACATAATTGGCATGATAGACATAGCCCATCTGGTCAACCTCGCCATAACGCGGACGAAGGCTCATACTGTTTTGAATCATCTTAATTACTATTATTTTATCTCACCACAAAACTACTGGATTAGTAACCCGATATTCCGGCTTGTTAAAAGAGGAAAAAAACTAAACTCTATTGAGCTAGCCTCTTTTGATATAATCTTAAAAACGATTTGACTACAATTGCGGACCTGCAACTTTCAATGCAATAGCAGCATCGTTGTCACAATACTGTTCGAAGTTTGCGATGTATTTTGCAGCCAATTGTTTTGCCTTTACAGTCCAGTCAGCTTCAGTTGGATACGTATCGCGTGGATCAAGGATTCCTTCTGAAACGTTATTCAATGCAACAGGAACTGTAAGGTTCAAAACCGGGATATTCTTAGTTTCAGCTTTTTCAATTGAACCATCGATAATTGCATCAATAATTGCACGTGAATCTTTCAACGACATACGTTTGCCGGTTCCGTTCCAACCAGTATTCACCAAATAAGCTTTAGCTCTGTGTTCCTGCATTTTACCTACCAATGTTCTTGCATACATTGTTGGGTGCAAAGTAAGGAAAGCTTCACCGAATGCAGGTGAGAAAGACATTTGTGGTTCAGTGATACCGCGTTCAGTTCCGGCCAATTTTGAAGTATAACCGCAAAGGAAGTGGTATTGAGCTGATTCGTTGTCCAAAATAGAAACCGGAGGCAATACACCGAAAGCGTCAGCGCTCAGGTAAATAATTTTTGAAGCGTGACCTGCACGTGAAGGAGAAACGATTTTGCTGATGTGGTAAATTGGATAAGAAACACGGGTATTTTCGGTTTTTGAAGCAGCAGCTGAAAAATCAGGAGTACTGTCAGCTTTAACAGTAACGTTTTCCAATAAAGCATCACGTTTGATTGCTCTCCAGATGTCCGGTTCGTTTTCTTTGCTCAGGTTAATAACTTTAGCATAGCATCCACCTTCGAAGTTGAATACACCGTGGTCGTCCCAACCATGTTCGTCATCACCAATCAAATAACGTTTTGGATCGGCAGAAAGAGTAGTTTTTCCTGTTCCTGACAAACCGAAGAAAATAGCAACATCGCCTTCAGTTCCTACGTTAGCTGAGCAGTGCATCGAAGCGATACCGCGTAAAGGCAAATAATAGTTCATCAAAGCGAAAATACCTTTTTTCATTTCGCCACCATACCATGTTCCGCCAATAACCTGCATTTTGCGGGTTAAATCGAATAAAGTAAAGTTTTCAGAATTCAATCCTTGTTCTTTCCAGTTTTGATTGGTTGTTTTTGAACCGTTCAGGCAAACGTAATCAGGTTCGCCGTAGTTTGCCAGTTCGAAGTGAGAAGGACGGATAAACATGTTTGTTACAAAGTGAGCCTGCCATGCAACTTCCATGATGAAACGCACTTTCATACGGGTATTTTCATTTGTACCGCAAAAAGTATCAACAACATATAATTTATTTGCGCCTGAAAGTTGTTTTGTGACCAGATCTTTGCAAGTGTTGAAAACATCAGGAGAAGTTGGGCGGTTGATAGTTCCGTCCCACCACATTGTATCTTTGGTAGTGTCATCCAATACAATGAATTTATCTTTTGGGGAACGTCCGGTAAAAATACCGGTATCAACAGAAATAGCTCCTGTATTAGTTAATATGCCTTTTTCATAACCTTCATTGGCAGGATCAATCTCATCCTGAAAAAGTTCCTCATAAGTTGGATTGTGAATAATTTCTACATTGGTATCAATACCATACTTCAATAGATCTGTGTTTTTCATAGTAAGTAACTAAAATTTAACAAGTTTCAACAATTCAAAATTTTCTCGGAAACAAAATTATTTTTTTACCCCCTTGTCAGAATGACAAATATTAAATTAAGATCAATTCAAGCACACTTGACTCCCAATGACAAATTTCACACACAACAAACTGAACATCAAAATATAACAAGCAATGGCACAAAAAACAAAAAGAATGTTAAGAAATTATTAATTTCAAAACATTCTTTTATTAAGCAAGTTAGCTGAGAAAATTATGATCTCGGATGAAATTGGTTTAAAGTTGACTTTAAATAATCTCTGTCAAGATGCGTGTAAATCTCTGTTGTTAAAATAGATTCATGCCCAAGCATTTCCTGCACAGCACGTAAATCGGCCCCACCATTAATCAGATGGGTTGCAAATGAGTGCCTGAAAGTGTGAGGACTGATCTTCTTTTCGAATCCGGCTTTAATGGCCAGGTTTTTAATGATTGTAAAGATCATCACACGGCTTAATTTTTTGCCCCTGCGATTTAAGAAAAGAACGTTTTCACTTTCTTTTGATACTTTCAATGATTTTCTGTAAACATCAAGGTATTTATTGATTTCTTCAATAGCCTTTTCGCTTACAGGAACCAATCTTTCTTTGTCGGCTTTACCTTCAACTTTAATATATCCCTGATCGAAGAACAGATTGGATCTTTTAAGGTTAACCAGTTCAGAAACGCGCAACCCGCAACTATACAAAGTTTCGAGTATTGCCTTGTTTCTCTGACCTTCAGGCTTGGCTAACTCAACGGTATCGATCATCAGGTCAATCTCCTCAATGGTAAGAACATCAGGAAGTTTTCGGCCAATTTTAGGAGATTCCAACAAAGTTGTCGGATCACTGGTAATTTTACCTTCTATAAGCATGTACTTATAGAACGATTTGATACCAGAAATTGTACGGGCTTGTGTTCTTGGTGAAACGCCTTTGTCATTGATCCATTCTACGAATTTCTTCAAATGATTCAGTTTCACTTTTTCTGGAGCCAGTTTCTTAACTTCTTCGTCAGAAAAGGTCATCAGCTTGTTTATATCATTGATATAAGCAGCAATTGAGTTAGCAGATAACCCTTTTTCCAAGCGTAAGAAAGACTCAAATCCTTTTTTGCTATCTTCCCATTTCATAATTAAAAGCTTTAAATTTTTAATTCTATAACAATTATTGATAACTTTGGTTTGTAAACTCTGATGTTTTTATAATATATGACCATCCACCCAGATTACATAATTTTTAAATACGAATTTACAATCGGTTAAGTTACTATTATTATTAAAATAAAATATGAAAATATGAAAATTTTGTTAATAAATGGTCCGAATTTGAATTTATTGGGCCTTCGTGAAAAAAGTATCTATGGAAATTCCACATTTGAAAGCTATTTCAGGATTCTTGAGGAAAAATACAGTTCTATCAGCCTTGAGTATTATCAATCAAATATCGAAGGCGAACTGATTAATAAAATCCATGAAAAAGGATTTGAATACGATGGGTTAGTTATCAATGCAGGAGCTTATACACACACTTCTGTAGCCATCCGTGATGCCATTTCAGGAATAAAAGCCCCTGTGGTTGAAGTTCACATATCCAATATTTTGACAAGAGAAAATTTCAGGCACGAATCATTGATTGGCCCAGTTTGTATAGGAAGTATTATGGGATTTGGACTTGATTCATACAGACTTGGAATTGAAGCAATTACTGAATATATTAAATCTTAATGACATTTATGCCCTCTCTTAAGGTTAGTTATTCGTCAATTTAAAAATTTGAATACTTTTGTCGCCCTCACATACGATTAAAAAAAAATATGAAACACACAAAAATAGTAGCGACCATCTCTGATAAACGCTGCGATCCAGAATTTATACGTCAACTTCATGAAGCTGGGATGAATGTAGTAAGACTGAATACTGCACACGTTTCGCCAGAGAGCGCTCTTGAAATAATCAAAAATGTAAGGAGTGTATCTGAGGATATCGGTATTCTTGTTGATACCAAAGGCCCTGAAATCAGAACCATCGGAATTTCAGAACCTATTAATGTAAATGAGGGGGATATTATTAAAATAAAAGGCGGACAAGGCCAATCAGATCGTGAAACCATTTTTGTCAGTTACGAAAAAATTCAGATGGACGTAGCAGTCGGTAAGCAATTATTGATTGATGATGGCGATCTGGCCCTCGATGTGATTGAACAAACGGATGAATATTTAACCTGTAGGGTTGGCAACAGTGGCCAAATAAAAAACAAAAAGAGCATTAATACTCCGGGGGTGAGCATTGACCTGCCTTCAATCAGCGAAAAAGATAAAGTGTTCATTGAATTTTCAGCGAAAAATGATGTTGATTTTATTGCCCATTCGTTTGTCAGGAATCGATTAGATGTTTTGGCTGTTCAGGAAATTTTAGACAAATTCGACAGCAAAATAAAAATTATTGCCAAAATAGAAAATCTTGATGGGGTAAACAACATTGATGAAATTCTAGAACATGCTTATGGCATTATGGTTGCACGTGGTGATCTGGGAATTGAAATTTCTGCTGAAAAGATTCCAGGTATTCAGCGGAGACTAATCAGAAAAGCGGTTCAACAGAAAAAACCTGTTATTATTGCAACACAGATGCTACATTCCATGATCGAAAACCCCAGGCCAACACGTGCCGAGGTGGGCGATGTTGCTACTGCAATATACGATAGGACTGACGCTATTATGCTTTCAGGAGAAACAGCATACGGAAGTTATCCGATTGAAGCCGTAAATGTTATGACAAAAATTGCTCTTGAAGTTGAGGCAAGCAAAGACAGGCGCAATGATTTGCCTGTTCCGCGCCTTGACAATGAAACATCTGCCTTTCTTGCTGAAGCGGCAGTGCTGGCTTCGAAAGAATTAAAAGTTAGCGCTATTGTCACCGACACACTTACCGGAAAAATTGCCAGGTATATTGCAGCTTTCAGAGGGACATTGCCTGTATTTGCCAAATGTCATAATGGACGGGTAAAACGCGAATTAGCACTTTCTTACGGCGTTTTTCCAAGCGAAATCCAATCAAAGAAAAACAAGCATAAACTTATAGAAACTTCATTATTAGATTTAGTTGAAAAAAATCTGATAACTGAAAAAGACACTGTTGTTTACGTTGGTGGAAACTTTGGTGTTGGTGGTGGCACCTCATTTATAGAAATTGCCTCTGTTGAACAAATGGCACATTCAAAAATGAAGAACTAGTCAAAATATTCCACAAAAAAGGGAACCCGTTGTCTCCCTTTTTTTTATCTCATATCCACAATTTCAACGTCCTTGTATTTTGATGGATCAAAAACAAAGTCTGAATCTTTGAAAACTCCGTCAGTTTTTAACTGGCTTATGGAAACTTTGTAATTATTTCCATCTTTTCCTAAAATATTTGCTCCCCGAATCAGCATTTTTTGTTTATCAATCATTAGTTTGATATTGCTAACATCGCCTGTTGCCTTTTGTGGGGTCAGGTCGATATTGTAAACCGGAACACCCGCGTCAACCGATTCGCCCGCAAATTTATAGTTGAAACCTCTTTCATAAATGGTAAAAATACGCGTAGGGTCCATTAAATCATCTGTTTCTTCATCAAGGCTCGAAATGCTTACTTCGTTTGAATTCACCATAAAAGTCCAGATTGATTTTCCGTCACATGTCACCTGCAATCCCATCATTGGAATATTCAACTTGTATTTTTTGCCTTTCAGAATAATTGTTCCGCTGCTTTTTTCCTGAATATTCTCAGCTTTATTATGCATTTCGAAAGTGAATTTTGCTTCGATGGAAGCGAGCGACTGGGTCGTTTTGGTAACTTTTTCAAGTATTTCTTTCGCTTTTGCATCTTGCTGGCCATATCCGGCAATTACAAAAATGGAAAGAACCGTAATTAAAAATAATTTTCTCATTTTGATATATTAATATAATGGTTCTATTTTAAGCCTTTCAATAATTGCTCCAAACTGTATTCATCCTGAAGCAATACCTGCCTGGCTTTACTTCCTTCGCTCTGACCTACAATGCCCGCAGCTTCGAGTTGATCCATAATCCGGCCTGCCCGGTTGTACCCGATGGAGAATTTTCGCTGTATCATAGAAGTAGATCCCTGCTGGTTACCAACCACCAAACGGGCCGCATCGTCAAACATTTCGTCACGGTTTCTCAAATCAACATCTCCGTTGCCACTTTCTGTTTCTCCCACATAATCAGGAAGCAGAAAGGCTGTTGCGTAGCCTCTCTGGTCGGCGATAAACTCGCAAATACGTTCAACTTCAGGAGTATCAACAAATGCGCACTGAACGCGGGTCATCTGGCTTCCGGTCGAAACAAGCATATCGCCTTTCCCAATCAACTGATTGGCGCCAGGGGTATCAAGAATCGTTCTGGAATCGATCATCGAAGCAACTTTAAAAGCAATTCGGGTCGGGAAATTCGCTTTGATAACACCGGTAATAATATTGATAGAAGGACGCTGGGTCGCAATTACCATGTGAATACCCACGGCACGTGCCAACTGGGCAATACGTGCAATCGGCAATTCAATTTCTTTTCCGGCAGTCATGATCAGATCGGCAAACTCGTCAATGATAACTACTATATAAGGTAAGAACCGGTGACCTTTTTCAGGATTCAGGCGCCGGCCAATAAATTTGGTGTTGTATTCGATGATGTTGCGTACATGTGCTTTTTTCAACAAATCGTAGCGCCCATCCATCTCAATATTTACTGAATTTAAAGTGTTTTTAACTTTCTGAATATCAGTAATTATCGCATCTTCTTCGTCAGGCATTTTGGCCAAAAAATGTTTCTCCAGACATGAATAAAGATTAAGCTCCACCTTTTTAGGATCGATCAAAACAAATTTCAATTGTGAAGGATGTTTCTTGTACAAGAGCGAAGTAATGATCGCATTCAGACCAACCGATTTTCCCTGACCAGTAGCACCTGCCACCAAAATATGTGGCATTTTGGTCAAATCGATCATGAATGTTTCATTCGAGATGGTTTTCCCCAAAGCAATCGGAAGTTCAAAATTTGTTTCGTGAAATTTTTTGGAACCAATGATCGAACGCATCGAAACTATTTCCGGCTTCTGATTCGGAACTTCAATACCGATGGTACCCCTTCCGGGAATTGGCGCGATAATACGAATTCCCAATGCCGAAAGGCTCAGTGCTATATCGTCTTCGAGGTTTTTTATTTTTGCAATCCGGATGCCCGGTGCTGGCACAATCTCGTACAAAGTAATTGTCGGGCCTATGGTTGCCCGTATTTTTGTGATCTCAATTTTGTAATGACGCAGTGTTTCTACAATCTTATTTTTATTGGATATAAGTTCCTCATTACTTACCTCTGCATTGCCCGAAGCATGGTCATCAAGCAAATCCGGGGTTGGATATTTATAAGTTGACAAATCGAGGGTCGGGTCATAATCTTCCATGACCGGAACTCCATGATCATCTACTTCAGGTTCAACAATTTTGGTCACTTGCAGTTCAGGATCCCTGATTTTGGATTTCTCTGGTCTGGTTGTATTGCTGAATATCATGTCCTCAATACTCATTTCAACATCCTTTTGCGACAAAGTATTTTCAATCTCAAAATCGTCGTCATCAACAACTATATCATCTTCATCGGGCGAATCAGGATTAAAAATTGCCTCAATTGTGTCGTCTTCATTGATCACTTTCGAAATCGACACAATTTCAGTTTCCGTCAACGATGTCGTTTCCAAAACCAATTCCGGAGTGAGACCATCAGTTAATTGATCTGTAACTTTAGGTTCTTTTGCCATTTTTGCAAAGATGCCGGTCAACCAGGGAATAAACTGCCGGAAGGTTACAATCAGCAATATAAACAAGGCAAATATCAGGATTAAAGTAGCTCCCAGTGTCCCCAAAATTGAAGAGATTAAATTGGAAAGTATAAAACCGTACATTCCTCCGATATTTAGGAACTGACTATCGGCTGAATTAGTAAGCAGCCCAAGTGCGATGGAAGCCCAAAGCATCCAAACAATTGAAAAAACCAGGGTTTTGAAAAACTTGATTTTTCTGTACCCGAACAAATTGAGTGCAGCTACAAAAAATATCAGGATAAAAAAGAAGGATGGAAACCCAAAGCCCGTATTGATAAACTTTTCGCTCAAAAAAGCGCCACCTTTTCCGGCAATATTCTGAACCTTCACCGAAGGATCGAAAAGGAAATCCCGCCAGGGAAGATCCAGTTTACTTTGATCGACCCCACCTGAAATAACATAGGAAACAAAGGCTACTGCCATGTAACCACTGATGATCATCAGAAAAAGTCCTAAGGTATATCTGAATTGGTTGCTCCTGAAAAAAAGCACAATTCCCCATGATTTTTTAGGTGTGGGAGCCTTTGCCGGTTTCTTTACTTGTTTTGCCATTCGGGTTATAAAATTCGTGCGCAAAGTTAACGATTTTTGACTATCATATATTTTATCTTTTCATTCAATCCACACTTTAATTTCTTCCTGAATATTTTATCATCTGTTTAATAGCATCCTTTTCTGAATGCGCAACAATCGTTCATCATGATTATAATTGGTTCCTTTTTTTAAGTTTGTCAGCGACAGATTGTACTTTATTAAAAATGGCGGCGGAAAAAGTGTGATTACAGAAGCAAAAAAGCTGGAAGACAAATCGTATGGGTCGAAAATTACGATGGAATACTGAAAAAGTGGTCAGTGGTCAGAAAAGGGCCCTGGCAGCGGCGCTGTAAAATGAGAAATTAATCTATAAAGAACGGCCAAAAGCCCCTCTTGTGGAGGGGTTGGGGAGGCTTTAAATAATTACTAACATGGAAATCAATCTGAAAAACAGAAATTTTTTGAAACTGCTCGATTTTAATGCTGAAGAAATTTATTACCTGTTACAACTTGCCACAAAATTAAAAAAAGCAAAGGCATCAGGACTGGAAGAGCAAATGCTGAGCGGGAAAAACGTTGCCCTGATCTTCGAAAAAACCTCCACACGAACTCGTTGCGCATTCGAAGTAGCCGCTTTCGATCAGGGCGCACATGCCACCTATCTTGGCCCATCAGGATCACAAATCGGCCACAAAGAATCGATCAAGGATACAGCAAGGGTATTGGGCCGGATGTACGATGGCATTGAATACCGCGGATATGGCCAAAGCATTGTGGAAGAATTGGGCAAATATGCCGGCGTTCCGGTGTGGAACGGGCTGACCGATGAATTTCACCCGACACAGGTTCTGGCCGATTTCCTGACCATGCAGGAACATTCAGAAAAACCACTTTCGGAAATCAGGTTTTGCTATTTGGGCGATGCACGCAACAACATGGGAAATTCGCTGATGGTCGGCGCTGCAAAACTCGGAATGGACTTCCGGGCTGCTGCGCCAGTGAGTTGCCAGCCCTCAGCCCAATTGCAGCAAACCTGCCGCGAAATTGCTGCCAAATCGGGTGCCAAAATACTGATAACTGAAGATTTGGCCGAAGCTTTAAAGGATTGCGACTTTTTATATACCGATATCTGGGTTTCGATGGGCGAGCCCGAATCGGCCTGGGCCGAAAGGATTAAACTGCTCCTACCCTATCAGGTAAATAAAAAAGCGATGGAACTTACCGGAAATCCAAATGTGAAATTTCTGCATTGTTTACCGGCGTTTCACAACCGCGATACCAAAGTTGGCGAAGAATTGTACCGGAAATTTGGGATGGACGGACTGGAAGTAACCGAAGAAGTTTTTGAAAGCGAGGCTTCCATCGTTTTCGATCAGGCTGAAAACCGGATGCACACAATAAAGGCGGCAATGGTGGCAACGATTGGGTAGAAAATGTGAAATTTAAGCTTTAAATTTTATCTTCGCGGCAAGTTTGTTTCAGTGGCGCCAGTTTCGTTTTCAAAATACAGGCCTCGGTATTCGGACAAACATTGTGGTACACATATACAAATAGCGAAGATAAATGGCATTATCAATTTTTCTAATAGTTCTAGGGTTTGCGTTACTGATAAAAGGTGCAGATTGGTTGGTTACCGGAGCTTCAGCACTGGCAAAAAAGCACCACATTTCCGACCTTGCAATTGGTTTGACCATTGTCGCATTTGGCACATCAGCGCCTGAGCTGGTAGTAAATATAATCGCTTCATTTCAGGATCGTTCAGACATTATATTCGGCAATATAATTGGAAGTAATAATTTCAACCTATTTTTCATCCTTGGAATTGCAGGATTAATCATACCAATTACTGTTCAGACTAGTACTGTATGGAAAGAAATACCTATTTCCTTTTTCGCGATAGTTCTTTTGTTTATTCTCACAAACGGTTTTTTCTTCCAAACCGACAATGTTCTTTCACGAATTGACGGAGCCATCTTGCTTATCATGTTTGGCCTTTTCCTTTTTTACGTTTACAAACAGATGAAAGCGGAAAAAATAGAATTGGATATTGCGATAAAAGAAATTTCCAATTGGAAGATATGTGGCCTAATTATAATAGGATTGGCCGGACTGGTATTGGGAGGCAGGTTTGTTGTGAACAACGCAATAATAATTGCGACAAATCTCGGAGTTAGTGAAAAAATAATTGGATTAACGATCATAGCAGCAGGAACATCATTGCCAGAATTGGTAACATCAGTTGTCGCAGCACTCAAGAAAAACAGCGACATCGCGATTGGAAACGTGATTGGTTCAAATATTTTTAATCTTTTTCTGATTCTTTCGGTAAGTTCATTAATCAATCCTGCCAGTTATAATACTTCTTTTAATACCGATGTTTATATGTTGGCAGGCGGAACCATATTTCTTTTTGTTGCAATGTTTACAGGCAAGAAGAAAAAGTTAGAAAGATGGGAGGCGGGTGTATTATTAGGAGTATTTATTCTGTACACAATATATTTGATTACAAAAGAAATTTAAACCTTAGGCAAAACCCAAATCCAAGAAGAAATGTTTCATAAATTTGGGTTGAATGGGCTATAGCGTTCGGAAACGTAATTGGATCTAATATTTTTAATCTTTTTCTGATTCTTTCGGTAAGTTCATTAATCAATCAGATCAGATATAATCCATCTTTTAATACTGATGCTTATTTTCTGGCAGGTGGGGCATTGTTTCTGTTTATGGCAATGTTTACAGGGGAAAATAAAATCAAACACATAACCAATCAGGCTATTTTTTACGTTTATCCTTAATACCGCATCCAATCGCCTTTGTGGTAGCAGGTTCCGGCATACTCCCTGCGATCAAGGCATCCAGTGCATTTGCTAAAAACGGCGAAGTTACCTTTGTCGCATCCTGATAAGCGATGGCATAAGGACATCCGTTACACGTAAAAATTACAGTAAACCCTTTTGCATCAGGGTAATTATCGAATGAAATCAATTTCCCGTCAACGTTTTTAAGTTTAAAATCAGTCGCTTTGTCACCTACATTGTATCCAGATGTATAAGCAACTACAACAACTCTTTTTATCCGGAAGTATTATGGCACAAACTGGATAATCGGTTGTGAAATTTAAAGAAACAGAATTTGGGGTAATCCTGAATATTCCTGATTCAAAGAAAAAACCGGTCGATACAGTCATCAAACTCAAAATATAATCAATTTCAATTTCTTCACCACCAAAAAGCTGTCTGTTTTCGGATGGCCTTTTTTTGTCCTGAATGACAATTCAGGGGTTGATTGAATATTTCCACAAACCACATCTTATAGATATATCTACATATTTTATCAATATTTTTTTGATATATTCGGAAACTTAAAAAGAACAAAACCTTGGTGGTATTGTTAAAAACAGTGTTTTTAATAAATTGACAATCACAAAAAACCAAAATATGTTTGATCTGGAATTAATTAAAAAGAACTATCAGGAATTAAGTGCTAAAATCGGAAACGCTAAAACGCATTTAAACAGAGCCTTAACTCTGTCAGAAAAAATCCTTTATTCACATTTGGATCCGAATCAACCGGTGCAGGACTTCAAACGGGGCGTTGATTACGTTGACTTTGTCCCTGACCGGGTTGCGATGCAGGATGCCACTGCCCAAATGGCCCTGCTGCAATTCATGAATTCAGGCAAAACCCAAACGGCAGTTCCTTCAACGGTGCATTGCGATCACCTGATCCAGGCCAGCAAAAATGGTCTGGCCGATTTGAACGATGCCATCAAAATCAACAAGGAAGTGTATGATTTCCTTGAGTCGGTTTCAACCAAATACGGAATTGGGTTCTGGAAACCCGGTGCTGGGATTATCCATCAGGTGGTGCTCGAAAACTACGCATTTCCGGGCGGGATGATGATCGGGACCGACTCTCATACCGTGAATGCCGGTGGTTTGGGAATGGTTGCTATTGGCGTTGGCGGTGCAGATGCGGTTGATGTGATGGCAGGAATGGCCTGGGAACTTAAATTTCCGAAGTTAATTGGAGTAAAACTTACCGGTAAACTGAGTGGCTGGACTGCCCCGAAAGACATTATACTGAAAGTTGCCGGAATCCTTACGGTAAAAGGCGGAACAGGTGCTATTATTGAATATTTCGGCGAAGGCGCACAATCGATTTCATGCACCGGAAAAGGAACTATCTGCAACATGGGCGCTGAAGTTGGAGCCACCACTTCCACTTTTGGTTACGACGAATCGATGGAACGATACCTTCGGGCTACAGGCCGCGAATCAGTTGCCGAACTTGCGAATCAGGTGAAACAACATTTAACTGCCGATCCGGAAGTATATGCCAATCCTGAAAAATATTTCGACCAACTGATCGAAATTAATTTGGATGAACTGGAACCTTATATTAATGGTCCGTTTACTCCCGATCGTGCAACGCCCATTTCAAAAATGGCAGAAGTTGCCAAAGAAAACGGCTGGCCAACCAAAATTGAAGTCGGTTTGATTGGTTCCTGCACCAACTCTTCGTATGAAGACATTTCACGTGCTGCGTCGCTTGCTCAGCAGGCGGTCGATAAAAACCTGAAATCGAAATCTGAATTTACGATCACTCCCGGTTCTGAATTGGTTCGTTTTACAATCGAACGCGATGGTTTTATTGATATTTTCAATCAAATAGGCGCGAGCGTTTTTGCCAATGCCTGCGGACCGTGTATCGGCCAATGGTCGCGCCCCGGAGCTGAAAAAGGCGAAAAGAACACGATCATTCACTCGTTCAACCGCAATTTCTCGAAGCGTGCCGATGGCAATCCAAACACTTATGCTTTTGTGGCTTCTCCTGAAATTGTAACAGCAATGGCCATTGCAGGCGATCTCACATTCAATCCACTGACCGATTTCCTGATCAACGAAAACGGCGAAAAAGTAAAACTGGATATCCCTACCGGACAAGAACTTCCGGCGAAAGGTTTTGATGTGGAAGATGCAGGTTACCAGGCTCCGGCAAATAACGGTTCTTCTGTAATTGTAAAAGTAGATCCGGAGTCTTCCCGGTTACAATTGCTTTACCCGTTTGCCCCATGGAACGGAGAAAATCTGTTGGGTATAAAATTACTGATCAAAGCAAAAGGCAAATGCACCACCGACCACATTTCGATGGCTGGCCCGTGGCTTCGATTCCGCGGTCACCTCGACAATATATCCAACAACATGTTGATTGGAGCGGTCAATGCTTTCAACGATCAACCCAATAAAGTAAAAAACCAGATAACCGGCCAATACGGCGAAGTTCCGGCTGTTCAACGCTATTACAAAGCTTCAGGAGTTGCCACTGTAGTAGTGGGCGATCATAATTACGGTGAAGGTTCATCGCGCGAACATGCTGCCATGGAACCACGGCACCTGGGCGTGAAAGCCGTGATTGTAAAATCGTTTGCCCGTATTCACGAAACGAACCTGAAAAAGCAGGGAATGCTCGGGTTGACTTTCGCCAACGAATCCGATTACGATAAAATTCAGGAGGACGATACCTTTAATTTTATAGATCTGAAAGAATTTGCACCCGGCAGGCAATTAACGCTTGAAATTGTTCATTCTGATAAAACAACTGACAGTATCATGTTGAACCACACCTATAATCAGCAACAAATCGAATGGTTTAAGGCCGGTTCGGCATTGGATTTAATACGTAAACAAAACCTTTGAAAATTGTTGATTTATGATTGATAAATTATAATTGTTATTTCTGTAAATTACTTAAGTAATTGAATTAATGTTTAATGTTACATTTTACAGATTACTCACCCCACGTCCGCGAGCGGACGTCCCCCCTCTCTTTGCAACTACTCTTTATGCATATCTTTTAGAAAAGGAAATGATGATTAACAGCGAAAACAAAAACGGCCTGAAAGGCCAATATAATCTAGCCCAGGGCAAACGGAGTGTCGCCCTGGGTTGGAGAACGGGTAAGAGAATCGTCCGAGCGATAATGGTCAAAAAAGAACATTTTCTATTTCGGACGAAAGGTAAAGTCTCTGATAACCGACAAATAAGGTCCAACAATTCCGTCCGAAGGAGTTTTTCTTTCATGAAAATCATGTTCGCGCGGACGGTTTTTATTTTGTTCCCTTTACCCCAGGCGTTGCCTGGGGCTATAATAAGCTGGCCTTTCAGGCCGAAACTTGTGTATAAAGAGTAGCTCTTTGCAAAGGGGGGTAAAGCATTGCAGATGCGACGGGGTGAGTTTAGATATTGAAACAAATCTGAATGAGACTTTTTTCATTCCAGTTACTTACATTAAAAAAAACTAAAAATTATATACTATTTATTTTATGATAACAAAAATTAAAGTAGCCAACCCGGTAGTTGAGCTGGATGGTGATGAAATGACCCGGGTAATCTGGACGTTTATCAAAGAAAAACTGATTTTCCCTTATCTCGATGTGGACATTAAATACTTCGATCTGGGGATGGAAAACCGTGATTTAACCAACGACCAGGTGACCATTGATGCAGCCAATGCCATCAAAAAATACGGAGTGGGCATAAAATGCGCCACCATTACTCCCGATGAAGCCCGTGTGGAGGAATTTGGCCTGAAAAAAATGTGGAAATCGCCCAACGGTACTATCCGTAACATTCTGGACGGTACTGTATTTCGCGAACCGATCATTATCAGCAACATTCCCCGACTTGTTCCCGGCTGGAAACAACCGATATGCATTGGCCGCCACGCGTTTGGCGATCAGTACAAGGCTACCGATTTTGTTACCAAAGGCAAAGGCAAACTGACCATTACTTTTACTCCTGATGATGGCAGCAAAGAAACTTCGTTCGAAGTGTATGATTTTCCAGGAGATGGTGTTGCAATGGCCATGTACAATACCGATGAATCGATCACAGGTTTTGCCCGTGCTTGTATGAACCAGGCCCTGATGAAAAAATGGCCACTTTACCTTTCAACAAAAAATACCATTCTGAAGAAATACGATGGCCGTTTCAAAGATATTTTTCAGGAAGTATTTGACAATGAATTTAAAACAGCATTTGCAGAAGCAGAAATTACCTACGAACACCGCCTGATCGACGACATGGTGGCTGCCTGCATGAAATGGGAAGGCGGATTTGTTTGGGCCTGCAAAAATTACGATGGCGATGTTCAGTCGGATACTGTTGCACAAGGCTTTGGCTCACTCGGACTAATGACTTCCACTTTAGTCACTCCTGATGGAAAAACAATGGAAGCTGAAGCTGCCCACGGAACTGTCACCCGCCATTTCCGCCAGCACCAACAGGGAAAACCTACTTCTACAAATCCAATCGCATCCATTTATGCCTGGACACGCGGGCTGGAATTCCGGGGCAAACTTGACGAAAACCAGGATCTGATCAATTTTGCAGAAGCAATCGAAAAAACATGTGTCGAAACAGTGGAAAGCGGGAAAATGACCAAAGACCTGGCCATGCTCATTTACGGCAACGGCATAAAAACCGGTCAATACCTGACTACCGAAGGGTTTTTGGATGCTATTGATGCGAATTTGCAGAAGAAGCTGAAGTAGAAAGCCCCATCCCCAACCCTTCCCCATTAGGGAAGGGAGTTTGAGCGTCGATAACCAGGATTATTCTTCCAATGATTAACGTCCTGTAATAAATTCATTTGAAATTTAAACATTGTAACTTGAAGATCAAATATGAGTCAGAGCATTCAATTCAAAAACGGCCTTTTAATCGTTCCTGACAAGCCTGTCATTCCTTATATTGAGGGCGATGGGATTGGGGAAGAGATAACTGGAACAAGTCAGCGGGTGATCGATGCAGCAGTTACTGCCGCTTATGGCGACACGAAAAAGCTTATCTGGAAAGAAGTACTTGCAGGTAAAAAATCATTTGAACTCACTGGCAGTTACATGCCCAATGAAACTTTGGAAGCATTTCAGCAATACCTTGTTGGAATAAAAGGCCCGCTTGAAACGCCTGTTGGAGATGGAATTCGCTCGCTAAATGTTGCTTTGCGCCAAACGCTCGACTTGTATGTTTGCCTGAGACCGATCCGCTGGTTCAAGGGTGTCCCCTCTCCTATCCGTTATCCTGAACTGGTTGACATGCATATCTTCAGGGAAAACACAGAGGATATATATGCCGGAATTGAATTTATGACCGGCACTGAAAAAGCCCTCAAGTTCCGCGACTTTCTGATCAATGAAATGAAAGTTGACAAAATCCGGTTTCCTGAGAGTAGTTCGTTCGGTGTTAAACCAGTTTCAAAAGAAGGCTCCGAACGATTGATCAAAGCCGCTATTCAATATGCTGTTAAAAGAGGTTTGCCATCGGTTACCATTGTGCACAAAGGCAATATCATGAAATTTACCGAAGGCGCTTTTAAAAACTGGGGCTACGACATGGCTGAAGCTGAATTCGCCAAACAGACTTTTACCTGGAGACAATACAAGGAAATTGAAAAGGAAGAAGGAAAAAAGGCGGCAAAAGCTGCGCTCGAAACTGCAAAAAATTCAGGAAAAGTAATTATCAAAGATGTGATTACAGATGCCTTCCTTCAGGAAAGTTTGCTACACCCGTTTGATCATTCGGTAATTGCCACCTTAAACCTGAACGGCGATTATATTTCGGACCAGTTGGCAGCCATGGTGGGCGGAATCGGAATTTCGCCCGGGGCAAACATCAATTACATAAGCGGTTATGCCATTTTTGAAGCTACCCACGGAACAGCGCCAAACATTGCCGGAACCGGAAAAGCCAATCCCGGATCGCTCATCCTTTCAGGAGCAATGTTACTCGAATACCTGGGATGGGACAAAGCGGCCGAACACGTTTATGATGCTATGGAACATACCTTTGCAAAACGAAAAGTCACTTCTGATTTGTTTAGTATGATGGAAGGGGCAACTCTTTTATCGACTTCAGAATTTGCGGATGAAATAATCAGAAATATTCATTAATTTAGGAAAATCATTTTGAACACAAACTAAAAACCAAATAGATGGAATACATTAAAAACAGGTTCTATGAAAAGGCTACAAAAGATTTAGCCGAGTTTCAACGTATTCGGAAAGAGTATGGAGATGTTGTAATTGGTCAGGTAACTATCGATCAAGTGTTTTCGGGCATGAAAGGAATACCTGCCCTGCTTACCGAAACATCGAAATTGGATGCCAACGAAGGCATCAGGTTTAGAGGTTATTCCCTGCCGGAATTACAGCAAAAACTGCCTAAAATGGATGAAGAAGGAGAACCGCTTCCTGAAGGTTTATTTTATTTGATGATGGTTGGTGAGATTCCTGAGAGGGATGATGTGATCAATATTTCGAAAGACTGGGCTACAAGGGCGCATGTGCCGCAACACGTTTTTGATGTGATCGATGCCTTGCCAAAAAACAGCCGTCCGATGACACAATTCGCCACTGCCATACTTTCAATGGCTTATGATTCGGTTTTTCAAAAAGCATACAGGGCAGGTATCAATAAAAAGTTCTATTGGGACTTTATGTACGAAGATGTGATGACATTGATTGCCCGCCTTCCGCACATCGCCGCTTATATTTACAGAAGAATTTACCACAATGGCAACCACATCGAACCCAATCTGAACCTCGACTGGGCGGGCAACCTGGCCCACATGATGGGACACAATTCGATTGAAGTAAAACAGTTACTGCGCCTTTATATGGTTATCCATGCCGACCATGAAGGGGGCAATGTTTCAGCCCATGCAACACATTTGGTTGGTTCGGCCCTAAGCAATGCGCCATATTCGTTTGCAGCCGGAATGGTTGGACTGGCAGGACCGTTGCACGGTTTTGCCAATCAGGAAGTAATGAGCTGGCTGGAAGAAATGATTGAACAATTAGGGACCGACGAACCTACCGATCCCCAAATTGCTGCCTACATCAAACAAACATTGTTACAAGGAAGGGTCGTTCCCGGATATGGACACGCCGTACTTCGCATCACCGACCCAAGGTTTACGGTTCAGCAGGTGTTTGCCGAAAAATACATCAAAAACGACAAGCTGATCAACATTGTAAATGCTGTTTACCGCGTTGCCCCTCCCATTCTCGAAAATACCGGGAAAATTAAAAACCCATGGCCAAATGTGGATGCAATCAGTGGCGCGCTTTTGAACCATTACGGAATTACAGAGTCGAGTTTCTACACAGTGCTATTTGGCGTTTCCCGTTCACTGGGTGTCTTATCCTCGCTTGTTTTCGACCGTTTTTACGGACTTCCGATCGAAAGGCCTTCGTCGTTCCCACTTGAATGGTTTGCTGCAAAGGCCAAAGCTTCAGAAGCAAATAAAAAATAATTTTTTAACTGAAATTTCAGAAAGGCTGTCAGGATTGGACAGCCTTTTTTGATTTTAGTTCGAAAAGTGAAATGACCAATTGGGTATGCTTCGGCAACAGTCATCCCGAACTTTTTTCGGGATCCCAGGGTTCAATCCATCTGCCACTTGCGCGGCGCGACTTTCGCACTATTTAGACTTATTCAAAATAAACCGGATAAAAAAGAGCTGGCATTTGAACGGAATAAAAGAAATCCACTATTTTTAACCCACGCAAATAAGGGTAATTTTTGAAATTCAATTTTTAGGTTTCGAAATTACCGACAACTAAAAAAAACTACTAAGAATGACTGCTAACAAGCTTTACCTGCCAATCATGCTGGCAGTAATGATTATCGTGCAGGGCTGTCAGGAAAAAGCCGAAAACCTTATTAAATATGCCAATCCGTTAATCGGGACGAGCCAGTCAACCGGACCGGGCGGATTCAAACACAACGAAAATACGGAAGCATTCGGGCATGTGACACCGGCAGTTTCAACGCCTTTCGGAATGACCCAATGGACGCCGCAAACCCGCGACACCGAAAAAAAATGTCTTTCACCTTACTATTACTATGATAAAAAACTTCAGGGTTTCCGTGGTTCTCACTGGCTTTCAGGATCGTGTGCACAGGATTACGGAAGTTTTACAATTATGCCGATAACTGGCTACCTGCGCACATTTGCCAGCGAGCGTGCCACGCTTTTAATGCACGAAAGCGAAACCTCAACACCTGCCTACTATTCGTGCATGCTTCAGGAATATATGACCTTTGTTGAAATGACGGGGACTGCCCGTGCAGGATTTTTCAAGTTTTCGTACCTGAGAAAAGACCAGGCCATTATTCTGGTCACGCCCAACAGCGACGAAGGTCAGGGCTACATAAAAGTCGATCCGGAAAAACAGGAAATTTATGGCTACAATCCGGTTCACCGAATTTATCAGGGCTGGGGCCAACCTGCAGGGTTTAGCGGTTATTTTGTCGTCAGGTTTAACCGGCCGCTTGACAATTTCGGATGTTATTTCCAGATGGAAGATTACAAACAACAAACTGAGATTTCAGGAAAACCGGATATTGGCGCTTATGCAGCTTTTAACATCGAAGAAAACGATGTGATTCTGGCCAAAGTTGGAACATCGTTTACAAGCATTGAAGCGGCTCGTGCCAATCTCGACGCTGAAATTTCGCATTGGGATTTTGCAAAAACCAAAGCCGAAACAGAACAAGTCTGGAACGAAGCGTTTTCGGCTATAAAGCTAAAAGGAGGAAAAGATGAGGATTACACCAAATTTTACACTGCGCTTTACCATTCGATGCTTTCGCCCCGCACATTCAGCGATGTAAGTGGCACCTACCCTGCTTTCGATGGAAATAAAAGCATTCAGGAAATGGAAAACGGGCATGTGTATTACGACGATTTTGCGTTATGGGACACTTTCAGGGCACAGTTGCCACTTGTAAGCCTTGTTGCTCCCGACAAATACGAAGACATGATGAAATCGCTTGTTCTGAAGGCTGAACAGGGAGGATGGATGCCAATTTTCCCAATGTGGAACAGCTACACTTCGGCGATGATCGGCGACCATGCCAACACCGCTTTGGGCGACGCTTACCTTAAAGGTTTCGATATAAATATTGACCGGGCATATCCATACATGCGGAAAAATGCATTTGAAGTTTCGGAAGGCGAAGATTACATAAATGGCAAAGGCCGCAGGGGAATGAAGCCGTACCTCGAAAACGGTTACATTCCGCTGGAAGACAGCGTAAAAGAAGCTTTTCATCAAAACGGACAAACATCGCGCACACTGGAATATGCAATGACTGACGATGTGCTTTCGAAAGTTGCCGCAAAATACGGAAAGACAGAAGATGCCCAAATCCTGGCCAAACGCGGACGAAACTACCAGCTCGTTTTCGACGATGAAACCAAAAGTATGCGTGGCCGACATCTCGATGGGACCTGGAGCAAAGATTACAATCCACTGGCGCGTGCATCGTACCTCACCGAAGGAACGCCAATGCACCATCTGTGGTTTGTTCCGCAGGATATTCCCGGATTATTCGACCTGATTGGCGATAACAATGCCGTTCGTTCTAAACTGGACGAGCTTTTCGATACCGGCGAATATTGGCATTCGAACCAACCTTGCCACCACATTCCCTATTTGTACAATTATCTGGGCGATCCGGCTGAAACACAGCGGAAAGTAAAGAATATTATGGCAACTGAATACAATGCTTTCGATGGAGGAATTCCCGGAAACGATGACTCTGGTCAAACTTCGGCGTGGTATGTATTTTCGGCAATGGGTTTTTATCCGGTTTCGCCCGCATCAGGCGAATACCAGCTCTCCTCTCCTATTTTTACTGAAGTTGAATTAAACCTGAACCCGAAATATTACCCAGGAAAGAAATTTAAAATCACGATCGACAATCATGACACATCCCAAACATTCGGTAAAGTGAATTTGAATGGCAAGGAAAGTCAGTTTGTGCTGAAACACGAAGACATCCGAAAAGGTGGAAAACTGGAATTTTCTAATAAATGATCATTTATTCGCGATAAACAAATCTTCCTTATTTTTATTATCCGGGTCAAAGCATAATCTGCATTCGTTGAATCGACTTTATGAATGTCCTCAAAGGTTTGGTATGCCAGCACAAAATCATCGTTGCTGATGTAAGCCCTCCCAAGTTTTCCTTTCAAACTTAAATCTTTTGGCGACAAATCAACTGCCCTGCGATAGTAATCAATCGATTGTGCAAACAATTGAAACGGTAGAATGAGCAAAATGAGGATCAATGTTTTCGGGTTCATGGTGGTTTGTTTTTTGCGGTTTTGGGTGTGGAAGTTTTTAACTTCCGTTTAAAGTAACCATTTTTAATTGTGGGTATAAAATTTTACTTCCGGAGAAATTGCGATTAAAAATCGCATCACCCGTTTTCCCCAAAAACCTGTCAGATTTCTAAAATCTGACAGGTTTCAAAAGAAAGCTTTACTCCAAAATAAAATTGATAGGCACAGTAAAAGAAACAGCCACTTCTTCACCTTTTTGTTTTCCGGGTTTCCATTTTGGAAGGCTGTTCACAACGCGCAAAGCCTCTTTGTCCAATGAAGGGTCAACCCCACGGAATATTTTCGCATTGGTTATCGTTCCGTCTTTTGCAACCACGAAATTAACGAACACTTTTCCCTGAATACCGTTTTCCTGTGCAATAACCGGATACTTAACCGATTGAGCTATAAAATTACGCAGCGCCAGTTGACCTCCCGGAAATTCGGGCATTTCATCAACGATAAAAAATACTTCTTCCTGAATTTGCGCCGACTTTTCCTGAATTTTATAACTAGTCACAGTGACTCCACCTACTTTGTTGGTTTTATCGACTAGAGTAAGCTTACCGGTAACAGAATCTGTTTTTAATTCATAATCAGAAGATTCAGAGGTTAGTACTTTCAGCTTTTCAACTCCGGCTGAATCGCCGGAAAACTCAACAGGATGGCCAGCAACGTAAATAGTGACTAATTTTTCATTTGGGGCAATTTCAGCTTTTACCGATTTTTTTTGCTCACAGGCAAATACAGCGACTAAACTGGCAGCCAGCACAAATCCTATCAGGATTTTAACGTTGGCTATTTTTCTGGATTTTATTTTAGACATCATTTTGATACGGATTTTGATTAACGAATAATTGAAGTTGTTGGCCAAAACAATTTGTTCGCCAACATACTGATTAATTAGGATCTGCTTGTACCACGATGGTGCAGTTCCATGAGAGATGACAGCCTGATCGGCCAGAAATTCGTGATTCTCGCGTAGCGCCCGTCTGAACATCCAAAAGAAAGGGTTAAACCACTGAAATACAGCAACAAATTCAAGAACGAGCACATCAAATGTGTGCCCCTGGCGAATGTGCTGTTTTTCGTGCTCGAGCATTTTTTTCCACTCTTTGGTGCTTTGCAGGTTATTGCTTACGAAAATGTAATTCAGAAAAGAAAATGGACTCAACTCTTTTTCAAGAAAAACCAGTTTGATTTTTCCTTCCCGGACAACCCTGTTTTGCGCAACTAACCGGATGATCTGGTAAATCCGGAGAAAAAAATTCCCGCCAAAAAACACCACTCCCAACAAATACAAATAACCAAACAAACTATAAGTCAGTACAAACCGTTCTGCTCCAAGCGTCAACGATGTACCATAGATAGTAACTGCACTCAATAAATTGATGTATGGAGTGACAGTAACTTCCGGAAGCATGGTAGCTTGTGGGGCATAAAACGGGACGTGCAACAGTGGCAGGAATGCCGAGAAACATATCGAAACCAGCAAAAACCAGCGGTTTAGACTGAAAAACGTTTCTCTCCTTAAAAACAGGAAATAAACGAGCGCAAAAAAGCTCAGGCTTATTCCAGATTCCAGCAGGTAATTTACAAAATCAGTCATTGGGTGATGGATTTTCAGGTTCCAAATCTTTTCCTACTTCCTTGATTAAATCTTCAAGTTCTGAGATGCTCATTTTGTCTTCTTTGGCAAAAAACGAAACCATTTTCTGAAACGAGTTACTGAAATAACTATTCAGGAAATTCCTGAAATACGATTTTGTATAGTCCGTTTTACTGACTAAAGGAAAATACTGATGAGTTTTCCCATACGCGTAATGGTCAATAAATCCTTTCTTTTCCAGAATACGGACAATGGTAGAAACCGTATTGTACGCAGGTTTTGGCTCTGGAAGCTTATCGACAATTTCTTTTACAAAAGCTTTTTCGAGCGTCCACAGTTCCTGCATAATTTGTTCTTCGGCTTTGGTCAATTCCTTCATGATTAAACGGTTTTAATTTAAATTTTCCCCTCAAACATCTTGCCAAAAACTAAGCAATTAGTTCATCAACTAATATTTTAGTTATAAAAGACAAAAAAAGATCAACTACGTTCAACTTGATACGGCAAATTGGCTGATCACTGCCAACTACACGTTTCACAGTTGATTGGATATCCAGTGCAAACATATAACTAATATTTTAGTTTTCAAACTAAATAGTTAGTTGAAGTGGATATTTTTCTATTTTTGGAAAAAATCATGAAAATTGAGTGCAAAAAGCATTGTGGGGATGTAGAAACTAGTTCAGCATGACACTCTGATCATTCGTTATGGAATGGAGAAAAAGTATCTGGTCATGGTTTCAAAAAAAAGGAAAGAAAATATCCAAAATCAATGGGGAGCATGTGATCCAAACCCTTACTCTTAAAGGTATTTTTTGTTATTTTTTGATTACTGCCCATCAAGTGACTTTCGATTAAGAAAGGTTTAATACCATGGATGATCTTTAACCAGCACAATTCCATCGGTATTAAGTGAATTCAGAATTCGACCTGCAGCAACCAGATTTTTCCGAAGTGACAGATTAAAATCAGGAGCTTTGGGATCGATGCTGTTGATACGAACCATTCCTGACGCATGAATGTACCTACCTTCTCCCATGTGGATACCAACATGGGTTATTCGTTGTGCGCTGCGGCCAAAAAACAGCAAATCGCCAGGTTGCAGGTTCTGTATCCCGCTAAAATCGGGATGTTCGCCATACCTGGCCTGCTGCGATGCATCGCGCGCCAGAATAATTCCTTGTGAATAGTGTGCTGTTTTTGTCAATCCGGAACAATCAACCGCTTTGCACGAAGTTCCGCCCCACAAATAGGGCACACCAAGCATTTGGCGGGCCACCGAAATAATGGACTGGACATCTGGCTTTCCGGTAGTCCATTCGTTCCATGATAAACAATCCTTTTTTCTGACAAACCCGGTACGCCCATCCGGAATCCTGATTTTCAGAAATCCTTTCACTTCAGCCTCGACCTCGAATAAGTCGCCCAAAACCAAATCAGTAACCATACTGCTTTTGCGATTGGGCGAATCAAAAGCATTACCAGTTATCCGATTATAAATATACCGGTCCGATTTCTTCCAGCTATCCATTTCCGCCTGTGTAAAATGTGCCAGGCCGTTACCTTCCATCCATCCGATATAATAATCAGGACTTTGTACCAGGTACCAGCCATCATAATAATCCAGCATTTTCAGCGGAGTGCCCATTAAAGCCTGCGAAACCAATTCTGTTGCATGATCTGGTACGGCGCGCATGTTTGCTGCTGAAAGGGCTACCAATCCCCATGTTTTATCGCCCAGGGAGGCGGCAGGAAAAACCCGGATGGAATCGACAAACTGAATGCCTTTGGTTTTCAGGAGTTGTAAAATTTGCTTTTTGCCTTCCGGAAGATTGGTTTCCCCCTTAATTAAAACAGGGAATTTCAGCGTATCAACAATAAGATTCAGTAACGCAACCCGCTTATCAGGAACAAGCTGTTTTTGAACCGATTGAATTTCGGCCTTCAGTGATTTAAAACTGGGAACCTGCGCATGAACTATTGTTCCAGTATAAAAAACCAGAAGAAATAGGATTATTTTATGGACAAGGGTTTTCATTTCTGTAGCTAAATTTCTTTTTGTGACTGCTAAAACAGTGAGCGGCAAAACTACGAACAGTTATTGAATTTTTACTTATT